>NVWW01000075.1 GCA_002746335.1 Flavobacteriales bacterium
TGAAGGATTAAACATCCGCTTAAAACAAAAATAGCCAGCCCTTGTTTTATTAAGGAGACTGGCTTGGTGGCAGCAATTGTTTTCATAACGAAAAGTTTTAGGTTAATTAATAACCAGATAACTCTCAATCTTTTCGTCAGGAAAAACTTCTTGCTAAATTTTCTTTATCCAGGTTCTTACTAAATGGCTTTCTTCACATTCCCCGAAGATAAGCGTAAGGTTCTGATTTAATTTTGAAACCAATTAAGGAATTATTTGAGAAATATCCAAACTGAAAATGATGTTTTTCCAAATGTGAAAATATAACTTTCACGAAATCAGTAATTTAAAATTACACATTGTTGATAATTTTTTTATAAAATTCTTGTGATTTTTACTGAAAATACATGCCTAAAGAAGAAACATCTGAGTTTTATCAGCCAAAAAACAAAAAAATTGATGCGAATGAATTATTAGATATTCCCTTAATTATTAGTATCTTTACATCCGCTTAAGCATCAATTAATTACATTTATTAAATGAAACAGTTCAAAATATTTTGGCTGTTTTTAATAGGAAGTTTGAGCATCAATGCCCAAACCAATATTATTTGCACCAACCCCGTTGCAGAGAATGTAATAAAGGGCAACTACCTGCCGCCTAATTACTGGCCAGCTTCCATTATTGATGGCCAAAACGAAATCATTTGCGGGATAAACAGCAGAGTTTCTACGGATTCACTCAAAAACTATCTTGAAAAACTCGCGACTTTTCACAATCGAAATACCTATTCTGACACGGTTTCAACTAGTACCGGAGTGGGTGCAGCACGAAGGTGGGTGTATAGCAAATTTGAGCAGTTTAGCTCAGGAAATGAAAATCGTTTAATATCATCCTATCTACAATTTGACTGGGTAAACGGTCTCTGTGGAGACGGGCAATTCCGTGATATTTTTGCCGTGTTGCCCGGGCTTGACACCTCTGACAAATCCATCATTATCATWGAAGGACAYATGGATAGTCGTTGCGAAGATGTTTGTGATATTAATTGCCAGGCGCATGGCATGGAAGATAACGGTAGCGGTACGGTGCTTGTGATGGAACTCGCACGGGTAATGAGTAAATACAGCTTTGATAGAACCATCGTATTTCTMGTTACTGTRGGAGAAGAACAGGGACTTTATGGTGCGCATGCTTTTTCGAAGTATGCTAAAGACGAGGGCATCCTAATTAGGGCGGTACAAAACAACGATATTGTTGGCGGTGTGATTTGCGGAGCGAAGTCATCGGGGCCCAGTTGCCCAAGCGAAGGGCAAGTTGACAGCACGCAGGTGCGCCTGTTTTCCAATGGGAGCTTCACACAGCAAAGTAGGGGCTATGCACGTTATGTGAAGATGCTTTATCAGGAAAAGCTGGAACAAATTGTTGATGTGCCTATGACCATCAGCATCATAAATCAGGAAGACCGTGCGGGTAGAGGCGGTGACCATCAGCCCTTTCGACAAAGAGGTTTTCCTGCCATTCGTTTTACTTCAGCACATGAGCATGGCGATGGCTCTGGAACGGCCCCTGACAGGCAGCATTCTATAGGAGATATTTTGGGCGTGGATACCGATGGAGACACTGAAATCGACAGTTTTTATGTTGATTTCAATTACCTGAAAAGAAACGCGGTGATTAACGGGTTGGCTTCTGCAATGAGTGCCAACGGTCCTAAAACACCAGATATGAATTTGATTGACGACCCAGCACAGGGTTTGATTGTTGAAATTACAAGCGAAACCCAATATCCTGAATATCGCATTGGCGTGCGCTCATCAGCAGTGCCCACCGATTTTGAATATGTTTACCGCTTTTCAGACACGCTGCAATTCATAGTGCCTGATCTGCAAGCCAATACCAATTATTTTGTAAGTGTAGCGGCTGTTGATGCAGATGGCGTCATGAGTATGTTTTCAAAAGAATACCTCGGTAATCCCGATGTGAATACCGCGGCAGGCATCATTGACCCGCTGCCATATTCCATTAATTGTACTGCCACGAGCGTTGACGAATTGAGTCCGGGTATCAAGGATACCTATCCTGTAATTGATATGTTTAGCATGCCCAATCCATTTAATCAAGCTACCAACATTTGTGTGATGATTACACAACCTGTTGAGTACAAAAAAGCCGAAATCATCATCAGTGATATTCTTGGAAAAGAAGTGAAGCGATTTGAAGTRCAGTTTAATAATTCACTGAATAAATTTCCCTTTTAYTATGCAGATTACTCAAATTCTGTGCTTACCTATTCCCTGGTAATTGACGGGAAAATTATCACCACCAAAAARCTGATTCTATCTCGTTAGTAWCCTTTGYTTATCTTCGCTTCGATGCAAGAAAAGCAAATAACAGTTTCTAAAACTGCGCGGTATTTCGTGTTGGGAGAGCCGACAGCAAKGGTTGAATCGCTTTGGATTGTTTGCCATGGCTATGGGCAGCTTGCCAGCTATTTTATCAAAAATTTTGAATCATTAAATGATGGAAAAAACCTGATTGTTGCCCCCGAAGGATTGCATCGTTTTYAYTGGCAGGGTTACACAGACAGGATAGCCGCATCATGGATGACCAAGGAGGACCGRCAGAATGACATCAAAGATTATGTGAATTTTTTGGATGTAGTTTCCGATGAAGTTTTAAGTGGGTTTAGCAAAAAACCAAAAATCAATGTACTTGGCTTTTCACAGGGTACAGCAACAGCTTGCCGATGGCTYTGTATGGGGAAACTCAAAGCTGACAACCTTATTTTATGGGCGGGTGCTTTTCCGCACGATTTGCCGTTTGAAGTGAGTAAACCCGTTTTTAACCAAATGGGTGTTTGGCTGGTAGTAGGCGATAACGACCAATTTATGGAGTGGGTAAAGGTGGAAGAATATGAAAAGGAATTAAAGAAGCAAGGCATTGATTACAGGCTTTTGAAGTTCGATGGAAAGCATGAAGTGCCTGARAATGCATTATYGGAACTGGCRGAAGAACTAGAGGTTCTCTATAAATTATGAGCAGTTWCCACACGGCYTTCAATYGTTCGTTCTGCATAAACCGCTAGCGCTTCTTCCAAACATTTAAGTGCGTTTTTAAGCGACTCTTTTTTCAACACATAAGCAATACGCACTTCTTTTTTGCCTAATCCCGGAGTAGCATAAAACCCGCTTGCCGGTGCAAGCATCACTGTTTGGTTATTGTAATCAAATTCTTCTAACAGCCATTGGCAGAAGTTATCGGCATCGTCAATTGGAAGTTCGGCAATGGTGTAAAAAGCGCCTCCCGGATTGGGGCATTTCACTCCATCTATTTGGTTTAGCCCATCAACAAGCAAGTCACGTCTCTCAACATATTCTTTCGCTACATTTTCAAAGTAAGATGATGGCGTTTGCAAAGCCGCTTCGCCTGCAATCTGCCCCAAAGTGGGCGGGCTGAGACGCGCCTGGGCAAATTTCAGCACAGCTTTCAGCACTTCTGTGTTTTTGCTGATAAATGTGCCCACTCTTACCCCGCACATGCTGTAGCGCTTGGAAACAGAATCAACCAAGATAGCATGTTGGTCAATGCCATCAAGGTTCATTACCGAATGATGAGTTTGGCCATCGTAGCAAAATTCGCGGTAAACCTCATCGGCAAACAAAAACAAATTGTGGTTTAGAACGATTTCGCCCAATGATTCCAATTCATCTTTCGAATAAAGATAGCCCGTTGGATTGTTGGGGTTGTTTATTAGAATGGCTTTTGTTTTGGGTGTAATGAGTTTTCCAAATTCTGAAATTGGCGGAAGCGCAAAACCGTTGTTAATTGTAGCTGTTATGGGTTTTATTTTAACTCCGGCTGCTGTGGCAAAACCATTGTAATTGGCATAAAACGGTTCGGGAATAATGATCTCATCGCCCTCATTCAAACAGGACATAAAGCCAAAAAGCAACGCTTCGGAGCCGCCTGTTGTGATAATGATTTCACTTGGAAGGACATCAATCCCAACACTTTTGTAATAATTAGCCAGCTCGTTCCGGTACGATTCATTGCCTTCGGAATTGCTGTATTCGATCACATCTAAATTGCTGTTTTTGATGGCATCGAGCGCCACTTGAGGTGTTTCAATATCGGGCTGGCCGATGTTGAGGTGGTACACTTTCTTCCCTGCTCTTTTCGCTGCTTCGGCATAAGGAACGAGTTTCCTTATGGGCGATTCAGGCATTTGCTTTCCTCTATCAGAAACTTTTGGCATGGTGTGAATTATGATTTACGATCGGTGATTATTTCCTGCTACTTTCACTTGTTGTTTACCATCACTTTAAACCTGATTTTCTCCTGTGAGTTTTTAGCGTTTGAGAAGATCTCCAGTGTTCTGTCTTGCCATCCGATCATCTTTGATGTATTGACAGTAACATTTATAGTATCAGATTTGCCTGGCATAATAGGTTGCTTTGGCCAACGGGGTTTTGTGCAGTCACAGGTTACTTTCACTTCTGAAATAATGAGCGGTTCTGTACCCGTGTTTTCAAATAAATAAGCAAAGCCGAGGATTTCCCCGGCTTTTACCTTTTCGTTTTTCTGAACTTTTTTATTGAACTTTATTTCCGGCTGCGCGAATATGCTTATGCTAACGGTGGCAAGCAAAGCAATAATGCTGAACTTCATGTTTTAGTTCTCTATAGGTGTGCCTACAGGCTGCGTTTTTGCCGGAAATGCTTCATCTGACGGTTTGGGAGCAGATTCAATTAACCCTTTGATACGAATGACTTTCGATGGGGTATTGCCTGCGTTTGAAGCAATGGTTACCGATTTGTTAATAGGGCCAACGCGTTTTGCATCATACCTTACCTTGATGCTAGCGCTTTCACCCGGTTTGATGGGTTCTCTAGGCCATTGTGGCACAGTGCATCCGCACGAACCGCGTGCATTGGAAATAATAAGCGGCTCGGTGCCGGTATTGGTAAACTTGAATTCGGTAGTAGCTGCCGGTTGATCATATTGCTTGATGGTTCCGAAATCATGGATTTCTTTTTCAAAAGCGATTTCTGCGCCACCTGCAACAGCAACGGCCGGTTGCAGCGTGTTGTTTTGCGCAACGGCAAAAAATGCCAGGCAAAAAATAAACCCGAAAGAGAGAATTGCTTGTTTCATTGTTTTGTGTTTTATGATTAATCTTAATTTGAAACACAAAAGTAAGAATTATTCAACATTGTAAAAGGGTTTTAACAAAGCATTAACACTTTGGTAAGTGGCAGAGGGCGATAGGTATTCGGCAATTTATCCAGACAAACTCTCGGTTACAAAGTAGTCGGGCTTTTCCATTGCCTGTCGGAGGTGCCTGCTTGTTAGCGACAATTTTCTATTTATCAATTAGGTTTTTTAGGGTTTCATATAATGGAGCGGCTATCAAATGTCGCGCTTTTGGAACGCTAATTTGTCCCCCGAAAATAAGGTTTTTTGAGAACAAGCAACTCTCTGAAACCCGCGTCAGTCTTATGTTTTTTATGCTTTGTTGGGCGTTCGTGCGTTTTATTCTTTTTTAGTTCAATATTTCATTTAATCTTTCTAAAAGTGTCTCCTTACGTTGATTGTAAAACTCGTCAAAATGTTCAGGCGAGAGGTCGCAGTCAGGAATAAGATGCCTTGTCTTGAAGTCATATTTTTCTTGTTCTGTCTTGTGGTTGTCCGCAAACCATTGGTCAAACGGGGTGTCGCTTTTAACGATATTCTCTGTCGTATTGAGTAGTTGAAGGTTAACAATTGTGTTAGGATACCACCAAAAGTCATAGTCCCAGTCGTCATGATGCTCGATGGTTCCTCTTGGATGAATATGGTCAATGTCGGGCTTGATGTCATATTCAGGGTTGTTGTAAATTAAGCTCAATAACGGATATGTGAGTTTTTTGCCGTATTCGATTTCAAGAAGTCCTTCAAGTTCTTCTTCATTGAAGGTCATATTTTTGGTGGTATTCTTAACAGATTCTTTAAGTGAACCGAAGCTAAAGTCCTCATGTTTTTGGATTGCTCTTCTGAACCTTATTAAAACTGTGTCAGATTGACCGCTAAAAGTCCTTTTTAATGAGGCATTGCAGAACCATTTGTGGATTTCCTTCCTTTTGTCCTTGTATTTGGGGTGTGTTATAAATCCTGAATCTGTTTGGAAGTTATGCAGATAATGAGCGATAGGAAGCAGCGCATTGTATGAGGACAGATTGTACTCGTCATATCCGAAGTTTTTAATTAGTTGCATAGTCCTTAAAAGTGTGCCTTTGATGTTGTCCCAATCGTTTTCAATTTTCAACATGTTTTTATGATTGAAATTGTCCACTTTGAATTTGATGTCTTTAATGTTCGTTAGGTAAAGGCACGCTTTTAGAATCCAGTCCTTTTTTATATTCCAGAAGCCCTCTCCCTTGATGGTGTCATAAAGTAAGTTGATTTCCTCTCTCGCGTCTTTTTCCTTCCATTGAGCAGTGGCGATTGACAATAGCATGTCGGAGTAATTCAATTCTACGCCACCGCTGTTTATTCTGATAAAGATGTTCAGCACTTTGTCCAGTGATTCGGATTTCTCCAAGAAGAAATTAATTACTGGAGTTTCGTTGATTGCACGATAGAATTTGAATAGAATCGTAAATGCCGTCTTTGGGTCTGTAATGCCGTCATTATAGACGAACTCGTTGATGTCGTTTGGGTCTTTGATTTCAAGAATGTCTGAAACCTTGTACCAAAACGTCTTTTCGTCTTTGTGTTCTGCTTCTTCTGGCTGTAGGAATCTGAAATCATATTTTTTGTTTTCGTTCTCTGATTCTGCCAAAAGATTCAGGTAAAGGAATTTCTTGTCGTAGCTTGATATTTTGCCTCTGCGAGCGCGATAACGCCTTTTGCGGTAACTACCCATTAGCCCGATGTAGAAACTTGTTAGTCGTTGTTGCCCGTCCAAAATGGCGTTAAAATCGCCCGTTACACTATCAACATTAGCTTTTGGATTGTGCTCAACTATGTCCTCTACAAAGTCCTTGATGAACTCGTAAAACTGATACTCCTTTTTGTTTTGATGTTTTACCTCCCAAAACAGGAATGAGTTGATAGGGTATCCTTGCATAATGGAATCGAATAGTAGTTCCATTCTGTCTGTGTCCCATACGAGTTCTCTTTGAATGGAAGGTAAGAAGTATTTTCTGTTGTGAATGTTCTCAACAGCTTCTTTAATCGGAATTGGTGTTTGAAAGCTCATGTTGTCTGGTTTTTAGTTTGTATTGTTTTAGCATTTTGACTAACGTCAAAAATTGGTTTTGATTATCAATGGTTTATGATTTTTCAATTTCTGTCAAATCTCCACTTTTTTGTCCCCATTTTTGTTAGCTCAAGAAATTAATCGAGTTTCTTGATAAGGGGAATGACGCCCAACGTATGTATAAAAGGCATGCGTTTATACACCCTATAGAATAACCCATTATAGCAAGCTTTCACTTGCTTATTTACAATGCCAAAATACCTCAAAATAGTTGAAATAAAAAACAGGGAAAACCCTGATTTTTAGTATTTAGCTGAAATTTTTCAGAGAATAGCTCTACGTGCGGCTGCTGTCCACGAACGGTATGAATTTCATAAAATACCGCCTTTGTTCGCGCTGGGTTGTGCGATCAAGTGCTTTTTTATTTCCTGATTTGAAGCTAAATGGCGTCAATTTTCAGAAAACAAAAAGCCAATTGGCTCATTAACAAACTATTGCCATAGGCGGTTACTCCAGCCACTTGGGAAGTTTAAAAGGAGTATTAAGCAGAAAATGCCTTTAAAATGATGGATATAATTCCTGCCAGTACCGTCTTCAGCATCCATTTCATTACCGGTAGTTCGGTGCCCCGGAATGCAGATGGTGGCACTTGGACACCATGCAATATAAAACCTACATAAGTTGGTCGTTTGCCCAGAGTAAAGAATGAATCGGGAAAAGTGGTTACAATCATTTCCTTGGGTATCAAAACATGAGCGTCACACCTATTTGTTTGAACATGCAGCTTTAGACCTGTTGTTAGGAATAAAAAACCAAAGTAAGACAGCAAATTGTTACGGTGCGGCCTCAATGTCATTAACAGGATTATCCACTTAAGCAGCGAAATAGGATTGTTAAGAAGGGATCTTTCAGAGCATGTATTCAAGCACCTGAGTATCGATGAAAAATCCTTCAAGAAAGGCCATCAATATCTAAGCGTGCTATGCTTCTTCTGTATTTTAGAGGGCAAACCAAATGATGCAACAACAAACTCTTATTATGCCGCTTATTTATATATTCTTCCACACGCGCAAGGTACAAATTTCACCACGCAGCAAGTTGCGAGGAATTCTTTCGATTAAAAAAGGCTGCAAAATTTTGCAGCCCTTTTTAGTTCGCTCTTGTTTATTGTTTTATTGCTTTTTAGTTGCACCACCTCTTGTTTTTTGGGAAGCAGCATCTCCCTTTTGAGTAGCGCCACCTCTTGTTTTTTGGGTAGCAACGTCTCCCTTTTGAGTAGCGCCACCTCTTGTTTTTCCTGCTGCTTCATCAGCGGCAGCTTGTGCGGCAGCGGCTTCGGCAGTGGCAGCAGCATCAGCGGCAGCTTTTGCTTCAGCGGCAGCTTTAGCAGCAGCATCACCGGCGGCTTTAGCATCAGCGGCTTCTGCTTCAACTTTGGCTATTGAATCTTGTCGTGCTTTTTCCAGAGCATCTATTTCGGCTTGGCTGGGGCCGCAGGAAACCAAGGTTGCTCCCACGAGAGCTCCCATCGAAAATAATGTTGCGATTTTTTTCATTTTTAGGGTTTTTAATTATTGTTTGATTAATAAGCGCAAAAGTATATTTTTTTTACTTTTGGCAAATTCAATCATTCTAAGATGAGGAAAATACTTTTTTTATTTTCGGTTGTTTTTGTTTTAACGCTATTGCTTTCTTCATGCAAGAAAAACATCAGCGGCTGCACCGACTCTGATGCGTTGAACTATAATGCCAATGCAGTGATTGATAACGGAACTTGTCTTTATAACCACAGTGACATCGTTTTCGGCTGTACTGACCCGAAAGCCGATAATTACGACCCCAACGCCACCACCGATGACGGTACATGTATTGCTGTGCGTGAAAAATTCGAAGGTGAGTGGGTGATTTCGGGTGATTGCAACGAGTTTATCTTCACGTTGGCTGACACTTCCGAAATCAACTTTGATTCCGAAGTGCCCGACACGGTGCATATTGCCAATTTTTCGACTGTTGGCGGTGAAGTGGATGGCATAGTGAATGGTTATGATATTACAATTTTTGAGCAGACAATTTGGCTCACCACTTTCAGTGGTAGTGGGAGCATGGATACCTCCAAGACCCAAATCACCATCAATTACATTTACGATGCCGGCCTCCTCGGCAGCGGCAGTTGCACTGCGGTTTATACTAAAGTAAATTAGACAGTCGATGATGGACGACTGACCGTAGTTTTTACTCACGATCTATTGTCTGCGGTCATCTTCTTATATTCGCGCCCAAAATTCCAGATTGAAAAAGCATTTGTATCACATCGTTTTGTTAGCAGAACGGCTGAGTATCGCGCTGGCGTTGTTTTTTCTGTGTCGTATTCTTTTCTATCTTTTTAATTCCAGCTATTTCAGTGACTTTTCTTTAATGGTATTTTTTTACGGGGTTAGGTTTGATTTATCAGCCATAGCATGGCTTTATTCGCCTTTCATTTTGATGCATTTGTTTCTCTTTAGCTTTAGCAAAAGCAAATGGCATCGAAAGTGGGCGAAAGCAATGTTTCAATTTTCCAATTCTCTTTGCCTTGCACTGAATATTCTTGATTTTGAATATTTCAAATTCACTTTGAAACGTTCTACTGCTGACCTTTTTGATTTGCTTGCCGTTGGCAACGACATACAAATGCAGGGGATTTATCTCGCCACTCAGCACTGGTATTTGATTTTTATTTTGCCCTTGTTTATTGGTATTTCAGAATGGCTATACCGTAAAACTGAAAAAGGTAGTAGACCAACTCAAAGCAACTTAGTAGTGCAATCGTTGGCTTCATTGGCAGCTATTGCTGTGCTCACCATCTGCTCACGGGGCGGACTTGGCCTCAAGCCCTTGAGTATTATTGAAGCTGGAAAATATGCTGAAGCTAAAAACATCCCGTTGGTACTAAACACGCCTTTCACGGTGATGAAAACTATTTTTAACCAGGGGCTTGAAGAAGTACAGTCTTTTAGTGAAGAAGAAGCAATTACCTATTTCAATCCCGTTCAGCAATTTACCGATGATTCAGTAATGAGGAAGACGAATGTGGTGGTAATCATTCTCGAAAGCTTTTCGAAGGAATATGTTGGCGCGTTAAATAAGGAGTTGGGTATTAAAGGGTTCACTCCCTTTCTTGATTCACTGATCGACCAAAGTTTGGTTTTTTCCAATTGCTTTGCCAATGGGAGGAAGTCCATAGAAGGAATTCCTGCTGTAGTTGCCGGCTTGCCCTCACTGATGAATAACCCCTATATTTCTTCTAACTATGCAAGCAATGAAATCAATTCGTTGGCCAATTTATTAGGTGTGGAGGATTACCACACTTCTTTTTTTCACGGTGGAATTAATGGCACCATGGGTTTTGACGGGTTTACAAAAACAGTGGGGTTTCAACATTATTTTGGCAAAAACGAATACCCTTTTGAGGAGCACTACGATGGTAACTGGGGTATTTTTGACGAAGAATATTTTCAATATTTTGCTGAAAAGCTAACGGAATTCAAAAAGCCATTTTTCAGTTGCATTTTGTCATTGTCCTCACATCATCCTTACACTATTCCCGAAAAATACAGGGATAAATTCAAAGGAGGGGAATTTAACATTCATAAAACTGTTCAATATACCGATTTTGCGTTGCAGCAGTTTTTTAATAGCGTAAACAAAACAGATTGGTTTGAAAATACACTTTTTGTACTCACTGCAGACCATTCTGCGATGGTGAATCACCCACAATATAAAACCAACAAAGGGATTTATGCGATCCCGTTAATTTTTTACCAACCGGGCAGCAAATTGAAAGGTATTGATGAGACTATAACCCAGCAGGCAGATATCATGCCTTCAGTACTACATTATATTGGTTATCAAAAGCCTTTTATCGCTTTTGGACAAAGTGTTTTTGATAAAAATTCAGATGGATTTGCCGTGAGTTTTCTCAACAACATACATCAAATCATTGACAAAAATTATTTACTGCAATTTGATGGGATGGAAATCATAGCCGCTTACAACTACAATAACGACCCGCTGTTAAAAAACAATGTGTTATCTTCCCCCTCTGAAGAAGCACAAGAACTTGAAAACAAACTGAAAGCAATTATACAGAATTACAACAATCGGCTGATTAACAATCAACTGGTGGCAATACGATGAAAAAGAAAATTCTCTTTGTTATCAACCCGATTTCGGGCACAGGCAGGCACCAAAGTGTTGTTTCGTTGATTAACGAAACGCTTGACAAAGAGCGGTTCGATTATAAAATTGTTTTCACTAAAGCCCCGAAGCACGCTACCGAACTAGCGCGGGAAGCCGTACAGCAAAACTACAATGTGGTGGTAGCGGTTGGAGGTGATGGCACCATGCACGAAGTGGGCAAAGGACTTATCGGCAGCAAAACAGCAATGGCAATTTTTCCACGGGGTTCTGGTAATGGGRTGGCAAGAAATATGAACATTCCTATGAAACTGAAACGCGCTATTAAGGTGTTGGAGGAGTGTAAAACYGTAAAGATTGACACGGTTTCGATTAACAATGAAAAATTCATTGGCATTGCAGGACTGGGYTTTGAYGCGCTGATTGCATGGGAATTTGCYCACTTCGGGAAAMGAGGMTTTCAGTCTTATGTGAGAATCGTGCTKCGAGAATTTGCCAAATATAAATGTCACGATTACGACCTGATTATTGACGGGAAAACATACTTGAAAAATGCATTTCTCATCAGCTTTGCCAATTCAGCACAATGGGGAAACAATGCCATCGTTTCGCCAAAAGCTACTATTAATGACGGCATCATTGATGTTTGTGTGATGAAGGAATTTCCTGCACATCTTTTGCCCATACTAGCCATGAGGCTCTTCAGCAACACAATGGACAAGTCGAGGTAYATGGAAATCATTCAGGGAAAAGAGGTAATCATAAAACAGCATGTAGATTACATACAGCTTGACGGTGACACGTATGAATTGGGCAAAGAGTTGCACATTAAAGTTAACCCGAAGTCGCTCAATATGGTAGTGCCAGGGTTTAGAACTGTGCGCAAATTGCAAAACATTGCACCCAAAATTTCATTATGAGTAAAAAGAACCGCACCAATATCGTTTACTCTACCAATTCTGATTTCGATTACGAATATGAATCGGAACAGCAGGAAGAAACAMTRCTRCCAMATCAACAAAACCTTAAAATTTTACTTGAAAAAAAAGGAAGGAGAGGCAAAACCGTAACAATAGTCAACGGATTTATAGGAAGTGACATTGATTTGAATGATTTATCTAAAAACCTTAAAACCAAATGTGGCACAGGTGGCTCGGCAAAAAATGGTGAAATATTATTACAGGGTGATTTCAGAGATAAAATCTTGGACATCCTGAATGAAATGGGCTATCAAGCGAAAAAAGCGGGTAGCTGAACTATGCAGGCGAGCAATCGTAGCCCGCATCTTCCTTTTCCTGCAATTCCTGGCTACTGGCCGTGCAGTAATCTTCGCTTACCGTGTCGGTTTGCATTACGCCATTTACTTCATATTCATGTACCGTAGTGCATTCGTAGCATTTCGAACAACTTGAAAAAAACACTGTCAATAATGTGATGATGAAAATAGAAGTTAACTGTTTCATTTTGAATTATTTTTAATTTTGATTTTCAAAAGTAACAAAGTTTATACCATTTTATTATGCGATCGATAATTTTTCTATTACTGCTACTTTTGGGATGTGTTCCTAAAAAGCAACAAGAGCAGGAAAAAGCCGAAAAAATTCCGCAAACGCCCACTACTTATGATTTTAGTTTGGAAGACCTGGACTGGATGTTGGGCACTTGGAGAGGCCAAAAAAAAGAGTACATCGTAATTGAAAAGTGGGAGAAAACGGGTATAGAAGAATTTTCCGGTGCATCGCTTTGGATTAAGGATGGCGATACGACCGAGGCTGAAAAGCTCAAAATATTGAAACGTAACGAAAATATTTACTACACTGCCGATGTGCCCATGAATGACAGCATCATTTATTTCAAACTGATTGTTTTGCACCCTAACCAAGCCATTTTTAAAAATGCTGAACATGACTGGCCGCAAACCATTACCTATGTTCACAACGAGCAGGATTTGTTGTACGTCAGGGCCGATGGCCGTGTGAATAGGAAAAAGATTTACGAGGATTTTTTCTTTGAGCGAGTGAAAGAACAATGATAAAATCTACTTTGCTTCAAAAAATCCAACAACTAGAAACCGTTGCCCGTCAGCTCGAACCTGATATGCATGAACGGCAAAACCTTGGAAATGAAGTATTAAATTATGCGGAAAATTTCATCAATACTATTTATGATGTTAATGCCTATAATACTTTGGAAGATGGGCTTCCCGATTTACTTTCTTCCCCAATTTCAGAGGAGCCACTGGACATTTCTAAAACACTGAATTTACTGAAAGAGCATGTCAATGATCCTGGCCTCAATCCGGCATCGCACGGGCATTTGGGTTATATTCCGGGTGGTGGTATCTATACGTCCGCGTTAGGTGATTATTTGGCCGATGTTACCAACGAATACGCTGGCATTTCCTTAGCAGGCCCGGGTGCGGTGCAAATGGAAAACATGCTTATTGATTGGATGGCAAAAATTGTCGGCTACCCGGTAACAACGGGAGGCAATCTCGCATCAGGTGGAAGCATTGCCAACCTAATTGCCATAGTCACCGCAAGAGATGCTTTCGGAATTAAATCAAAAAGTATTCCCAAAACGGTTATTTATTCCACAGCGCATGCTCACCATTGCATGAACAAGTCGTTTCGCATTGCCGGCTTGGATGAGTGTGTTCAAAGAGTGGTTCCCATGGATGAAAACTTCCGCATGGATGAGCATGAATTGGAAAAACTAATTGTTGTGGATAAAAAGAAAGGCCTGAAGCCGTGGATGATAGTCGCCTCGGCAGGTACTACCGATGTCGGGGCGGTTGATCCATTGGATGCCATTGCAAGCATCGCAAAAAAATACAACATCTGGTTTCACATTGACGGGGCCTATGGGGGCTTTTTTATCCTCACCAAAGAAGGGAAAAAGAAACTCAAAGGCATCGAGAAGTCCGATTCGTTGGTGCTGGATCCGCACAAGGGGCTGTTCCTGCCTTACGGCTTGGGTGTAGTGCTGGTGAAAGACCGCGATTTGCTCAAAGATTCGCATTACTACATGCCTAATTACCTGCAGGACGCTCTTGAAGAAAAATATTCACCTGCTAACCTGTCACCCGAGTTAACCAAGCATTTCCGTGGGCTTCGGTTGTGGCTACCGCTCAAACTGCATGGACTGAAACCATTCAAGGCATGTTTAGAAGAAAAACTCTTGCTTGCCAGGTATTTTTATCAGGAAGTTCAAAAAATAGATGGTTTTGAAACTCTGATCGAACCTGAGCTTTCGGTGGTTTCTTTTCGCTATCTCCCCAAAAGCGGGAGCGCTAACCAATTTAATGAAAAGCTCATCAAAGAAATACACAAAGATGGCAGGGTATTTCTTTCGTCCACCACTATTGACGGAACTTTTGTGCTGCGCCTGGCTATTCTCGCTTTCCGAAGCCACAAATGGACCGTTGACTTAACACTTAAAATATTGAAAGAAATGGTCGAATTGATTGCGAATTAAACCTTTCACTTTTCATTGCATCTAAGTAGAGGTCTTGATAGTGATTAAAAATTTTATGTATTGAAAATCAAAACCTCAAATCGGACAATTTTCAAATGAAAACAGGATTTACGCTGCTGTCCATCCTCGTTTCAATTATTGCAAGTTCACAAACAGCGATAACGCTGGATTCTATTTTTGATGGTTCAGGCTATACCTACATCGCCAGTCCGATTGGTACAGGCCCTTTTCCTATAGTACTGTACAATCATGGCGGGCTGGGTACTGTTGTGGGAGGGGACTTGCGTGGAACTTGTGTTGCATTGGCAGAAGCTGGTTATTTGGCGAGAGCTGAAAAGCGCATGGAGACAGTGCCTATGGCTGGGCACCTTACTGAAGTAGAAACAGCACTCGATGACTTATTAACAGACCCGCGGTCAGACACCAATTGTGTCAGCATCATCGGGTTTTCACGTGGCGGATTGCTTACCTTGCAGGCAGGTATCTCGCAGGCAAGTAAAGTGCATGCTATTGTTTCGATGGCGCCTGCAAGTGCAAATGGCCAACTGGAGTCAATGCTTGCTGATGTTTCAGCCATTGCCGACCCTGTGCTGATGCTGGTTGCCAATAACGACACTTTTCAAGACAACCACGTCATGCTGGCTCAGATGGTCTACGATTCGCTCATAGCTGCAGGAAAAACAGCTACACTCACTACCTATCCAGATTATGATGCTAACGGAGATTCAATTATTGATGCCTCCGATGATGGCCACGAGTTGTTCTTTACTGTGCAAGACCCATATTGGGGAGATGTGATTAATTTTCTGAATGCTAATTGTAACAGCACATCAAGCGGATTGATAAAAAAAGAACAAGAAAAAATAATAGTGAACATTTACCCGAATCCTGCTGAAAACACATTCACCATAAGCACAAAAAATTTCAAAATAAATGATGTTACGCTTTCTATTTACAACATCGTTGGAATAAAAATGATGGAAATTCCTGACATGAAAAGCGAGATGATAATCAACAGAGATGAGATGCCCTCAGGCATTTATTTAATTTGCCTGAAAGCAGATGATTCAACTATTGAAATTAGCAAATTAATATTAAAATAAATCTTTAAATTTGAGTTATGAATACAATCAAAATCACTGCTTTCATTTTGTCGTTGGCAACACTATGGACAAGCTGTGATAAAGATAAAAAATACTCAAAACGCCTCGCTGGAGAGGTATGGAAAGTTGCCGAACTTTCAGTTAATGGCTCAACTGAAACCGATTTGCCAACCTTGTCATTTGACAAATGCGACATTTATGATGAACTCTGCAATGCCACCTGGACGAATACTGAAGGAGGGATGGCAACTTTTATTTGGCAATTCAACGAAAGTGGGAAAAAGTTTGAAATTTCGAATCAAAGCGATAGTATAATCAGCTTAGCTAATTCCGATGCCATGTTACAATGCTATGATTTAAGTGGGGTTTATAATGTGGAAGAACACAAAAAAGACAATATGGAATTCACCAGTACAGCAACAATGGGCTATCCTGGGAAAACAGTTATTATCAAGATGGAAAAACAATAGCCATGAAAACTTCGAAAATTACTTTTGCTGTTTTTTTGTTCACTGTGATTATTTCCTGTAGCAAAGACCAATCCGAAGTTGTTGACCCCGTTTTGGTTGTAACCCCTGAATTTGATGTGCTTATCTGGGATGAAACCAAGGCCTTTAATGGCCCCACTTTATTAGGCTATGATAATGGCTCAGACATTAAAAAAATTATTGAAGTGCAAATGGACGGCACCGTATCGTGGGAATACGATGTACAGACAACGCAAACCATCACCGACATCGAATACCTCGAAAATGGCAACATCCTTTTTGGTGTAAAAGCTGAAGGTGTTTATGAAGTAGACAAGGATAAAAATATGGTTTGGTCATATACTAATACTACCCAGTGGCATGATGTTGACCGACTTGCCAACGGCAATACGCTTGTAACTTGCGGAACTGTTGAAATACTTTATCCCTATCCTTATGCACAAGCCCCACAAGTAAAAGAAGTTGACGCCAGCGGCAATACCGTGTGGGAATGGTATGCAAAAGATGCTTACCTCAATACTCCATACGATACCGGTTATGTAAATGCACTCTACACTGCGGCCGAATGGCGAGGCGACTGGCTGCATTTGAACGGAGCAGAACGCCTTGCCAATGGCAATACCATGATTAGCATCCGCAATTTTGATTTGGTGATTATTGTTGACCAAAATGGTAATGTAGTGCAGGAAGTTGGCAGCGGTGACCCGGGCTTGCCCGTACTCGCCACTCTTGGCTTGCCTGATGACCCGCACAACCCCGTGTTGCTTTATGATGATGTAACCCAGTTTTCAGGCGCTTGGTGGGATGATGGAGATATGCTTGTCTCTATACCGTGGGAGGGACGTGCCATTGTTCTGGATACTGCTACTTTAAATGTGGAATGGGAATGGCCGGTAGACGGCTGGCAGGGTTATGGAGAAGTAGCATTCATAAGAGATGCCAAGCCGCTTCCCAACGGCAACATCCTGATCAACAATGCCAGCGGGCAGTTGATTGAAGTGACAAAATCGGGTGAAGTGGTTTGGAAACTGCAAATTGAATCCTATCCTTTAATCACCCAAATGTCGGATTACAAAGCCAGTTACATGATCTTTTTCAAAGCCGAACGCTATGGCTGTGGCTGGAATTTGGGATGGTGACTTATAAAAAAATATTATTTTTCACGTTTATAATTTAACCTTAAAAACAATTGACATGAAAATTCTAAAAAAGCTACTGGCCATCAACACAGTGTTTCTCATCATTTTCGCATTTTCAATTGATGTACAAGCCCAGCGTAGAAAAGGACCACCGCCCAAAAAGGCACATAAGGTAGCGCATGCGAAGCACCATCCACATCACAAATATGCACACCATCCCAAAAGAGGAGCTGTTGTAAAAGTGGTACCTTCAGGGGCAGCAGTGGTGATGCACAAAGGCGTTAAATTTCATTTGCATAGTGGTGTTTGGTACAAGCCAAAAGGCGGAGCATTTGTGGTGGTTCGCCCCGTCCGTGGAATCCGTATCAAAACATTGCCACCGGGGCACAGAAAGATTGTCCTTCGCCAGAAAACATATTTCTACTATTATGGCACGTATTACATGATGACAAATACAAAAGAATACGAAGTGATTGATGCACCTGTTGGAGCTGAAGTGGACGCTCTGCCTGATGGCTACACCACCGAAACCGTTGACGGGAAAGAATATTATAAACTTGATGATACCTATTACAAGCAGAAAGACAAAGGTGGAGAAACGGCTTATGAAGTCGTTGAAGTGAAGTAATAATCCTATGCTAATGTCCTAAATGCAAAGCATTCATGACTAGTCCTGTGCGCCTGCCTGTGGGAAGAGAGTAAATGCTTAATTTTGGGGCGTGCAACTTCCTTCCAAACACATTGAAGAAGCAGTTGAGCAGTTTGCTTCCTTGCCTGGGATTGGCRAGCGAACTGCTATTCGGCTTGCATTGCATTTATTGAAACAACATCCYGAAGAAGTTGAACGATTTGGYAAATCGTTCCTCGAAATGCGTAGCAATGTSCGCTTTTGCCTAAAATGTCACAACATCAGTGACAGCGAAATATGTGCCATCTGCACCAGTCCCAAACGCGACAAAAGCACTGTTTGCGTGGTAGAAGATTTGCGCGATGTAATTGCCATTGAAAACACGCATCAATACACGGGCGTCTATCACATTTTAGGTGGTATTATATCCCCAATGGACGGTATTGGACCAAATGATTTAAACATTGAAACTCTTGTAGAAAAAGTCCGTTCGGACGAAATAAAAGAAATCATCTTTGCGTTATCCACCACCATGGAAGGAGATACCACTAATTTTTATCTTTTCAAGCGGCTAAAGGATTTTTCCATCGAAATGACCACTATTGCTCGTGGTGTAGCCATTGGCGATGAGTTGGAATACACCGATGAAGTAACGCTCGGGCGCTCTATTGTCAACCGTACCCCCTACGAATCTTCTTTTGCGAAAAGCGGGTAAAATCAGAAAAGTGAAACTTTCTGTAATAATCGTCAACTACAACGTCAAGTATTTTCTTGAGCAGTGTTTGCTTTCGGTGCAAAAAGCAAGCAAAGACATGCTTACTGAAGTTTTTGTGGTAGACAACAATTCGGTGGACGGCTCAGTAGAGTTGGTGAAAGAGAAATTTCCCAACGTTATTTTAATTGAAAACAAGGAAAACATTGGCTTTTCGCGAGCCAATAATCAGGCGATTAACCAAGCGAATGGTGAATACATCTTGCTGCTCAATCCTGATACAGTGGTGGAAGAAGATACTTTCGAAAAATGTGTTCAATTTATGGATGAACGGCCAGATGCCGGTGGGCTGGGTGTGAAAATGATGGATGGCAATGGCAATTTTCTGCCCGAGTCCAAGCGGGGACTGCCCACCCCATCGGTGGCATTTTACAAAGTTTTCGGGCTATCGGCTCTTTTCTCAGAATCGAAAAAATTCGGGCAATATCATTTAGGGTATCTCGATAAAAATGAAATTCACGAAGTGGACATTTTATCGGGCGCTTTCATGCTCATTCGCAAAAAAACACTGGATGAAATTGGATTACTCGATGAAAAGTTTTTCATGTATGGCGAAGACATTGACCTTTCGTACCGCATAACGCAGGCAGGATACAAAAACTACTATTTCCCGCATACGCGCATCATTCACTACAAAGGCGAAAGCACCAAAAAGAGCAGTATTAACTATGTGTTTGTGTTCTATCGCGCTATGGTAATTTTCGCTGAAAAGCACTTTTCAGAAAAAAATGCACGGTTGTTTTCATTACTCATCAATTTTGCCGTCTATTTACGTGCATCGCTGGCGGTTTTTAGCCGTTTCACTAAAACCGCTTTTTTGCCGTTGCTTGACTTTTCTGTATTAATCACGGGCATATTCATACTTAAAAATATTTATCATCAGCAAACGGGCATTGTTTATGATGATTGGCTGGTTTCTATTGCATTTCCGATATATGCTTTGGTTTGGGTTTTTGTGATATTTTTAAGTGGTGGCTATGATAAACCGACTAACCTGTGGAATACTATTCGCGGTATTTTGCTGGGAACAGCCGTGATTTTAGTTGGCTATGCACTGCTGCCCGAAGGTTATCGTTTTTCAAGGGCACTTATTTTACTGGGAATGAGTTGGCTACTGATTACTTCTGTCATCAGTCGCTTGTTCTTGCATTTTTCAGGATGGAAATATTTTAAGATGGGGAAGAAAGTGAGTTCCCGCTTTGCTATTGTGGGCGAAGAAAACGAAATCAACCGTATTTCTGACTTGTTGAAACAAGGTATCACACAGCCTGAATTCATTGCGCAGGTAAGTCCGGAAAACCCATCGGGAAATGAAAATTCCAATTACATTGCCCATCTCGGGCAATTGAAGGAAGTAGTAGGAATTTTCAAAATTGACGAAGTGATTTTTTGTTCGAAAAACCTGCAGGCGCAAAGCATCATCAGTCAGATGTCGCTTCTCGAAAATCCCGAAATCGAGTTCAAAATTGCCCCACCCGAAAGTATGTTTATCATCGGCAGCAAGTCCATTAATGTCGCTGGTGATGTGTATTCCATGATGGATGTGAATGCCATCACTAAAGCCGCTAACAGACGCAACAAACGCATGCTTGACATTGGGCTGTCGCTGATTTTTTTGCCGTTTTACCCCGTACTTTTTGCTTTCGTTAAAAAGCCGTTGGTGTTTTTTGCCCATATTTTCGCTGTATTTTTTGGGATAAAAACGTGGGTAGGTTATGCCGATGCACCGAAAAACGAACAATTGCCGAAAATCAAAACAAGCATCTTAAATCCAATAGATATTCAAGCCCAAAACCACGAATCTAATTTGGCTGATAAACTCAATCTTGCCTATGCTAAAAATTACAGTGTATGGAATGATTTGAAGATTATTCGCAGTGGATTCAAAAACCTGGGCAGAAGTTAAATCTCTTCAATAATCGCTGGGCGCTGGGT
>NVWW01000076.1 GCA_002746335.1 Flavobacteriales bacterium
AGAAGTGCAATACACAACGAAACACGAACTATTTTTTCCGTTGGCGGCAATTGGCAGTATTTTGATATTAATTGAGTTTTTGTTGAAAAATACGGTGTTCAGAAGCATAACTTAATCAACGAATAACGAATATGTGCGAATTTACGAATGAAAAAAATCAGTGTCATCTGAGTTCTATTAAATAAAGATGTTCCGTTTTGAAAACATAGAATTGTTGTGGGGATTGCTTGCCATCCCTTTGTTCGTGCTGCTTTTCATTTTCGTAGCAAAATGGAAGCAAAATGCACTGAAACTTTTTGGCGAATTGCCAATCATCAACCAACTAATGCCTGA
The DNA here is from genome assembly GCA_002746335.1 of Flavobacteriales bacterium. Classification (GTDB taxonomy): domain Bacteria; phylum Bacteroidota; class Bacteroidia; order Flavobacteriales_H. Next base: position 334 of record NVWW01000076.1, read on the forward strand.
AGTTTCCAAAGGCAAACCCATTCTGAAATTAATTTTGTTCTCGCTTGCTTATACTTTTTTGATTTTCGGATTGGCCAACCCACAAATCGGCACCAAGTTGAAAGAAGTGAAACGCGAAGGCGTTGATTTAATGATTACACTCGATGTGTCTAACAGCATGCTGGCTGAAGACCTTAGCCCCAACCGGCTGGAACGTGCCAAACGTGCCATTTCTCAACTAGTTGATCGTCTTCACAACGATCGTATTGGCATCATTGTCTTTGGCGGGCAGGCCTATGTACAACTGCCTATTACCACCGACTATGCAGCTGCGAAACTGTTTCTTTCTACCATCAATACAGGCATTATCCCAAAACAGGGCACCGCTATCGGCAATGCCATTGATTTGGCGGTAGAGTCCTTCGATTTCGACAGCAAAAGCGGCAAAGCAATTATCGTTATCACAGATGGAGAAAATCATGAAGACGATGCAGTAGCTTCTACTCAAAAAGCCACTGAAAAAGGAGTAGTTGTGCACACCATTGGTATGGGTTCGGCACAGGGAGCACCCATTCCGGCCTACAGACGTGGACAACAAATCGACTATAGAAAAGATAAGGAAGGCAATACAGTGGTGACTAAACTGAATGAGCAAATGCTACAAGAAATAGCTATTGCCGGAAATGGAACCTATGTTCGCGCCACCAATGCGCAGGCGGGGCTAAAGCATATTATGGAAAAAGTCAATAAAATGGAAAAAGCAGAATTTGGCACGAAAATGTACACCGATTATGAAGACCGTTTCCAATATTTTATCGGAATTGCGTTGATTTTATTGCTGATTGAATTTTTGATTTCCGAAAGAAAAAGCCGGTGGCTGAGCGACATTAAACTATTCGAAGTAAAAAACAGCAAAAAAACCACTGCTACTATTATTACATTGCTTTGTTTGGCTTATGGTTATTCACAAGAAGAAAAGAAATACATCATTGACGGAAACAAAAAATACAAGGATGAAAAATTTGAAGATGCCGAGAAGGAATACGCCAAAGCGCTGGAAAAAAATGCGGTTTCTTTTGAAGGAAAATTCAACCAAGCAGACGCTCTTTTCAAGTTGAAAAAGTACGAGGAAGCAGCACAACAGTTCAACTCGCTTGCAACAGAAGCCGAAGATAAAAAACTGAAAGCGCAGGCTTATCATAACTTGGGAAATTCGCTGCTACAGTCCGAAAAACTGGAAGAATGCATTAACGCCTACAAAAATGCATTGCGAAACAATCCGGAAGATGATGAAACACGCTACAATTTAGCTTACGCGTTGAAAACATTACAACAACAAGAGCAACAACAGCAACAACAGCAACAAAATCAGGATAAGAATCAGGAAAACCAGGATAAAAAGGAAAGCAAAGACCAGAAGCAACAAGAAAATAAAGACAAAAAAGAACAAGAACAAAAAGACCAGCAACAAGACCAAAAGAAACAGGATGAGCAACAACAGCAACCAAAACCGAATGAGCTTTCAAAAGAAGATGTAGAGCGGCTGCTCGAAGCGATGCAAAACGAAGAGCGCAACACACAGGAAAAAGTGAAAAAACGCAAAATAAAAGCTACAAGAGTACAAATTGAAAAGGATTGGTGATTTGGAATTGTCAATGAAGAATAAAGAGTTGAAAAAATCAATTTACATATTATTTCTGTTTTTCATCGCTAACTATGGGATTGCCCAGGATATCAAACTTATTGCATCGGTGAACAAAAATCCTGTAGCCACCGGTGACCGTTTTCAAGTTAAATTTGAGCTGAACACTTCTGGTGCCGGTTTTAAAGCACCTGATTTTTCAAGTTTCCGTGTGCTTTCGGGACCAAATCAATCCAGCAGCATGCAATGGGTGAACGGAAAAATGAGCAGCAGCATTTCCTATTCATATGTATTAATGGCAATCAAAGAAGGCAAGTTCACCATCGGCTCGGCAAACATCAAAGCAAAAGGCAAAACCTACAAATCTGACCCCATAGAAATAAAAGTCATCAAAGGAAAATCTGTTCCGAAACAGCAAAGCCGACAGCAAACACAACCCAAAAAGCAACAAAGTCAATCGGCTGGAAATGACATTTCCAGAAATCTGTTCATCAAGTTATTTGTTGATAAGAACAAGTTATATCAAGGCGAGCAGTTGATTGCAACATACAAGATTTACACCCGTATGAATATTGTCAATAACGATGTAGCACAACTGCCCAATTTTAACGGTTTTTGGACAGAAGACATCGAACTGCCGAGCCGAGCCACCGTTGAAACAGAATTATACAATGGTGTTGCTTACAACGTTGCCACTTTGAAAAAATCCGTACTGTTTCCGCAGCGGAGCGGAACATTGGAAGTAGACCCTATGGCACTCAACGTAACAGTGCGCATACAGGATCAAAGTCGCTCGCGCAATATTTTCGATCAGGTTTTCGGCCGCTATAAAGACGTGAAATACAACATTAAAAGCAACACATCAAAAATCAAAGTAATGCCCTTACCTTCTTCAGGAAAGCCGGCAAATTTTAATGGTGCAGTTGGCAATTTTTCACTGACTTCTTCTTTGGATAAAGACCTGGTAAAAGCCAATGAAGCAATCAACATGAAGGTGATCCTTCGCGGCAAAGGAAACATCAAACTACTTAAAAATCTCAATATCAACTTCCCCCCTGATTTCGAAATTTATGACCCAAAAGTGAACGACCGCATTTCCGCCACCGGCAACGGGATTACAGGCAAGCGCGAATTCGAATACTTGCTTATCCCTCGCCATTCGGGCAGTTTCACTATTGATCCACTCACCTTCAGTTATTTCGACCCAGAAAAGAAAAAATACGTGCAATTGACTTCTGGCGAACTGAATATTGAGGTAGAGCGGGGCACTGAAGAATCATCAACTACCTATATTTCAGGAAGCAAAGAAGATGTGAAATTTATCGGGAAAGATATTCGGTTTATCAAAACAGGTTCTGCTAATTTGAAAGAAAAGGGGAACTATTTCTTCGGTTCTATTCCCTATTACGGGCTTCTTGGTGCACCATTACTTCTTTTTATGATTTTTGTTGTGGCGCGAAAAGGTCATGAAAGTTACACCAGCGATGTAGTGAAAGTAAAAAGCAGGCAGGCAACAAAAGTGGCTACAAAGCGGCTTTCAGCTGCTAAAAAACTACTAAAAATGGACCAGCGAAACGCTTTTTATGAAGAAGTATTCCGTGCACTCTACGGTTATTTCAGCGATAAGCTGAATCTCCCCATTTCAGAACTGTCGAAAGAAAATATTTCTGAAATTATTAAAAATAAAGGTATTGCTGAGAACTTAATAGCTGAATTAAACGAAACGCTTGACCGCTGCGAAATGGCGCGTTTCGCCCCAATGAGCGATGTTTCAGAGCAGCAGGTTTATGACCAGGCAGTGGAATTAATCAGTAAAATTGAAAGTGGGTTGAAATGAATTTCAAGATTAGATTTTTGTTGCTATTGACCAGTTGCTGGTTGCTAACTTTTTTTGTTTTCGCAGAAGAAGGAAACAATCACTATGGGCTGCTTTTCCAGCAAGCTAACCAACATTACACTAACGGTGAATTTGAGCAGGCATCAGCACTCTACACAGAAATTGCCAACGCAGATTATGAGTCGGGTGAATTGTATTACAACTTAGGCAATTCTTATTTCAAAATAGGGATGATTCCAGTGGCTATTCTTTATTATGAAAAGGCAAAAAAATTATCACCGAGCGATAAGGACATCGAATTCAATCTCCAACTGGCAAACCGCAGAATCACCGACAATATTGATCCCTTACCTGAATTCTTCACTACCAAAATCTGGAATAATTTAATAAACGCTACATCGGTTGATAATTGGGGAAATTGGACCATCATCTTCATTTTCTGGGGTCTGTTATCCGTTACGCTTTACCTGCTTTCCAACTCCGTTTTCTTGAGAAAAATATTTTTTTTAGTGGGGGTGGTTTCTATTGCTTTTTCTGCCGTTTCCTATTTTAGTGCAATGGAACAGGAAAGCAAATTGATGGCAAAATCTGAAGCTATTGTTTTTACTCCAACCATCACAGTACAAAGCTCTCCCGATGAAAACAGCACCGACCTTTTTGTAATTCACGAAGGAACAAAAGTGAAACTACTTCAGGAAGTGAATGGCTGGTACAAAATTTCGTTGTTGGACGGAAATATAGGTTGGCTAAAAAGGGCTGATGTGGAAGTTATCTGACAATTTTCCAAATAATATTATGCATTCTTTGGCATTGCTAATATTATCACCTGAAAATCTTGGCTGCACCATTATTATTTTTTACCTTGGCTTCCAATTATTAAAATAAAAGTTAAAAATTATGATTACTGATACTGTGAACATTGATATTCAAAAAACTGAGCACTCCAGAATACATGAATTATTAGAGGGAGAACTCGTTTTCGGTCGCCTGTTTTCAGACCATATGTTCGTGGCTGATTTCGACAATGGTGAGTGGACTAATTGCAGCATTCTTCCTTATCAAAAACTCACGATGGCGCCCTCAACGCTTGTCTTTCACTACGGCCAGGCGATTTTTGAAGGGATGAAAGCTTTTAAAAACACTCATGGTGATGCATACCTTTTTCGCCCAGAAGCGAATATTGAACGCTTYAAYAAATCKGCCGAAAGAATGTGTATGCCGGCAATCCCAAAAGAAATTTTTYTGGAAGGACTATCACAGTTGATTAACCTTGACCGAGACTGGATTCCGGTAAAGGAAGACAGYTCATTGTACATYCGACCGTTTATGATTGCCACCGATGAGTATATTGGTGTTAAAGCATCAGACTCATACAAATTTATGATTATAACTTCACCTGTGGGCGCTTATTACTCTGAGCCGGTGAAAGTGAAAATCGAAACGCATTTTACCCGTGCAACCGAAGGAGGAACAGGATTTGTCAAATCAGCAGGAAATTACGGTGCAGCACTTTATCCCGCTAAAAAAGCACAGCAACAAGGCTACCATCAACTCGTATGGACAGATGCTAAAGAGCACCGATACATCGAAGAGTCGGGTACGATGAATGTGATGTTCGTCATCAACGATACGCTGATCACCCCCCCGCTTTCCAGCACTACTTTACAGGGGGTTACAAGAGATAGCGTACTTACCATTGCCCGCGATTGGGGATGGAAAGTAGAAGAACGAAAAATTGCTGTGGACGAAGTCGTTGAAGCTACTAAAAACAACACGTTGAAAGAAGCATTTGGAACGGGAACTGCTGCTACCATTGCCCATATCAACCTTATCAGCTATCAAGGTATTGATTACGAATTGCCTCCTATAGAAGTCAGGGAATTTTCCGTGAAAGCAGAACGATACCTGAAAGAAATTCGMACAGGCATTGCGRAAGATAAATTCAACTGGATGRTGAAGATGTGATAATTGNTNTASAAAAAMACGTACTGTTTCAAAAGGCCGCTACTTGATGAGCGGCTTTCCYTTTTTAAGCCCTTTAAACCCATCTCGGATGAGAATAACCCCAGGAATGGAAGCAATTGGCAAAATATAGCGTGGCCATTCATCAATATACATTGAAAGAAAAGCGCAGCTGAGCATTCCCARCCCAAAAAGAATACCCACTACAAACAGCCCGTTATAAATGAACGATGAACTGCGRTATATTTTCAAGTCATCAATATCATAAGGGTTTYCCYGCTTTCGTTTTTTGGGTTGTGGCGTGTTCTGTTTTCTATAAAAATGAAAAGGAAATTCGGGGGCCTTTCTATTCAGCGTTTCGTCATAACGCAGCCGTTTCACAGGATCGGAAAGGGTTTTATAAGCCCTATGCAAAGACGAAAACAACTCATTTGAACGCTTATTTGCATTTACATCGGGATGGCATAATTTGGCCTTTTGGCGGTAAGACCGCTTGATTTCTTCAATCGAAGCATTTTTTGAAACCTCAAGTATTTGGTAGAAATTACGCATAGGCCTTGCGAAGTTAGTGAATTATTGCAAGTCGTTTAAAACCAAGAATATTTTCATTTCAATAAACGTAATTTTACATGAAATTATTACCCTTGAAATTTTATCAATTATTTGTCTTTATTGCAATTATTGGCTTGCCATTTTTATCGTTATCTCAAAAAAGTACAATTCACATTTTTGGAAAAGTAACAGACTTTGACACGAAAAAGCCCTTGAGTCATGTAAATATTGCTGTTGAAAACACCATAATTGGTACTACCACCGACAAACAAGGAACCTTCAAACTAAAGGTGAAGAATCGCAACAACTTCACGCTTGCTTTTTCTTATATAGGATATGAACCATTTTCGAAAAAAGTCAAAGCAAATCAACTAACTGATACCCTGTTTATAAATGCAGAATTGTTATTCAAGCCCAACGTACTCGACACGTTCAGCGTAAGCTCAGTATCACACCCCGATACGGTTTTCGGCAGCGCGTTTTTTAGTATTGCCGATTTTGAAATTTCACAAGACAAGTTCATTTTTCTTACTTACGAAAAACGACTCGAAAAGGGCAGCAAGGTCGCTTTGATTGCCGATGAAAAAACACTCCTTTCGCAAGTAGAAATTCCAGCGAAAGCAAAAGAATTATTCAAGGATTTTTTAGGGAACATAAATGTGATTTGTGAAAATTCAGTGTATAGCGTAACAGTAGAAGATAAAAAAATCGAATTGACTGAACTTCCTTTTGAAAAATTCAATTCGCAGTTAAAACCCGTAGTTGACACGCTCGAACACAAACTCGTGTATTCTGATTACAGCCCCAATCTGCCACATTTCGACTACTACGCCTTGAATTTGCTGGATACCACTAAAATCCATTTCAAACAGGTAAAAGACAAGCCGTTGGAGCGTGAATACCGATTCGAGTACTATTACTTAAAGCCAAAAGATAAATTAATGGCACGGAAAATTGCTGCTAAAACAGGATTTGACAAACACGATGTAGCTGCCGCAATGACGAATTTTTCCAATTCATTATACTACCAACCGCTCTACGCCCCGCTTTTTGTGATTGACGACACAGTAATGATTTTCGACCACTACGAAAATAAGCTCTTTAAATATGATGAATTTGCTACTTTGCTGGATTCGGTCAGCATCAATTACCATCAACTGAAAAGTAGCCTGAAATGGAAACGAAAAGTAATTAAAGACGAGCAAAATGACAAGATTTACACGCTATACGAGAAAAACGGCTACGCCTACTTGCGGAAAATTGACACCGAATCGGGACAGCCCATCAACAATTTCAAATTATTTCATCGTTATGTGGAAAAAATCAAAATCAAAAACGATTACATTTACTACATCTACCGCCCTTTTGAATCGCTGCAAAAAAAGTTTTTGTACAAGGAATTGATTCGCAGTGAATAGCTCCCTCATTTATTGCTAAGCAACTACCAAACCCTTCATTCGTCAATTGTTTACACCTTTTCGTCAAAAAATATAAACATCATATAGCTGTTGCCGTACGAGTAAGCAAATCTTAAAATAAAAGCGAATTTAATGACTTATTTCTATCTTTATGCCTGCAAACCCGAAGCATTGATTTTAGAAAGGACAATTGTCTTTAGGATTAGGATGTAGGTGATGAAAATAAAAAAACATAACTCATTTCTTGGATTTTTTACTGCAATTATTTTTACGTTGCTGAATTATTCCGCATCATCTCAACCCGATCTACCAGGCCCACCCGCCAACCTGCAAACCGTTACTCAGGGTGCTCTGGTAATTCCGATGGACAACAATAAACAGAACATCGGAACCCCCTTTAACCTCAAGGCATACGGGCTTGTCCACGCCTTGTTGATGGATGACATTCCTGTGAAATGGGTAATAAAATCAGGAAAGGCAAAGGACGCTATTGACTTTTCTGCCACAGCAGAGCGGCTTTACCCCTCGTTTGTTGCCGCCACTACCGTTGACTTCCGAGCCAGCGCGTTTATTGTTGACAGCACATACATCAACAATGCTGCAGTACCGTGGGGGCAAAGCGCCACACAGGTCATCACTTCTTTCGGGAACAATGTCGCGGTGTWCCGCTTAACGCAAAACGTTACCGTTGACGTGCGTTRCACCCTCGACCAACGCCCGAAAATTGCCGTTTTCAATAACGGAGGGAATCAATTATTTCATACCAGTATATTAGACAGCGCAGGTGTTACCAATTACGTGATCATAGATGCAGGCGTGTTTACCGGGCTTGCCGAATGCTACACATTTTGCTCTGAAGCGCATTGGAAAGCTGCGGAGAAAGACACGACAATTATGCAAAAGGTGGAGGATTTTGTTTATAGCGGGGGAAATTTCTTCGCGCAGTGCCACTCCGTGCAAACAGGTACGGATGGATACGAAGCCAATATGCTGTTCCAAACAACTGCCGGATTTGACGAAATCGGAATAAACACTACTACTAACAGCTATTACAATGTTGACCTGGCCTATATGCAGTTCCACGGGTTAATGCAAGCAAACGAKGGYGGATCAGGCAAGAACTGGAGGTTAAAAAGCGGTTCTTCCTACAGGAGCGGCTTTTACCGCGCTGTGAACACCGAAAACTCTTTCGACACTTTGGTGGCCACGGGCGCGAAACTGACGCTTCCGATTGACACCGTTGGAGGTAACGTGTATTATCTCGGTGGGCATAATTATGGAAATGCTTATACCGATTTGCTAATAATCAATGCTGCACGGCTGTACCTCAACGCATCGCTGGTTCCCTCAGCCAGGCCCWCGCCTTTTACGGTTGRTGCGGGGACTGACACTACAATATGCCTGGGCGACAGCGTGGTGCTGGGCGGTTCGCCCACCGGACCAGCGGGAACGACTTACGCATGGTCACCRGCAGCAACACTCGATGACAGCACAAAAGCCAACCCGAAAGCAGCGCCTTCAGACACAACGCTCTACGTGCTGAACGCCAGCAATGGAGGCTGCACTTCACAGGGAGCAGTAAAGATATCAGTTGTTCCGCTCTCCACTGTAAATGCAGGGCCTGACACTACTATTTGCTCAAGTGATTCGTTGCAACTCAGTGGCACGGTAACGAATGCAAGTGGTGGAGTTTGGACAGGCGGCACCGGAACATTCGACCCCAATGACAGCACCCTAAATGCCGTTTACATACCTTCAGCCGCAGAGGTAGCAGCCGGCTCAGTGCAATTAATACTCACCTCCTATGGCACAACGGCATGCGCAATAACTAAAGACAGCATAGTGATTACTATTTTGCCCATGCCTACGTTTACGCTTGATTTAACCGGAGACCCCGACAGCGTATGGCTAAGCCCCTCTATAAAAAGAGATTGCCAGGTGTGCGGAGCAACCGCTCCTGATCAATGTGTGGAATTTATCGTTACCCTCGACCTTGCGTCAGAGGGCATCAGTTTTGACATTGCATCGGGAGCTGTTCCGCCCGGAGCCTTGTTTTATCAAATTAATTGCGGCCCCCCCATACCGGTTGGAGACACCATTTGCCTTAATGGGCCGGGTCCTCACCAACTCACATTTTGCAAACCGGGCAATAATCCCAACGTATATTCTATTACTGCCATTCCCGCACCTGATTTTTCTCCACCCATCACGGTAAATGACGGATGCTCAGGGTTACTCTATGTTACGGGATTTGACGATACCACCATTACCTGGACATCGGTATTTCCTGGCGCTCAGGGAACTTATGACAGCTACCTAAACTGCACCGCAGACTGCGACACCGTACTCGTAACCGCTCAACCCGGGTTTCCGGATTCTGTAGATTATCAGGTTTGCGGTTTCCCGGTGGGTGGTTGTAATATAGTGCAGATATGCGACACCATAAGGGTGTATTTTAATTCAACCCTGGCAGTCAGTATTCAACCGGATACGCCAACGGTTTGCTTTGGTAGTGCCGGTACAACTATTACCGCCAATAGCATCGGAGGAACACCGCCTTATTCTTACTCGTGGAGCACAGGAGAAACAACCCAATCAATTTTCGTCAATGTCGGAACCTACATCGTAACTTTAAGCGATACTTCGGGATGCCCGCCAACAACAGACACCGTTGTTGTAACTTCTTTTTTATCTGCTATTTCCGCAAATGCAGGGGCTGACCAAACGGTTTGCACCAACAATATACCTTTGTCATTAACAGGTTTAGTAACAGGTGTTACGAACGGCATCTGGTCAGGGGGAGGCGGTACTTACGTTCCTGCTGATACCGTCCTCAATACAGCCTATACACCTTCTGCGGCTGAGATAACAGCCGGAAGTGCAGTATTGTATTTAACCACCACCGGCAACGGGAGTTGCCCGGCAGATACCGATACCATCTTAATTTCCATTATTCCCGGTTCCGTTGCCAATTTTTCTACTGACACCGCCTGCCTTGGCGATTCCACATTTTTTACTGATTTATCCGCTTCTTCTGGAACGGGAATAGCGTCATGGTTATGGGTTTTTGACGATGGAGACAGCTCGATCATTTCTAATCCTGCACATTTGTATAGCTCAATAAATGACTATTTTGTAACACTTACCATCACCGATTCAAACGGTTGCAGTTCCTCATTTACCGATACGGCTGTAGTCGCACCGGCTCACACTACTGACTTCACCTTTACCAACGCTTGCCTTGGCGACTCAACCGTGTTTACTGATGTTTCCACCAACAGCGGAAGCGGCAGCATAGTTTCTTGGTTTTGGGATTTTGGCGATGGAGATACATCCATTACCCAATCCCCAATTCACACCTATATTGATACGGGTACATATACAGTAACATTAACCGCAACAAGTTCAGGGGGGTGCACCAGACCCGTCACTTATCAAGTACCCGTTTATCCAAGCCCTGCAGTTGCAATCACCTCTACAAATATTACTTGTAACGGACTAAGTGATGGCACAGGAACCGTAACCCCTTCCGGRGGAAGTACGCCTTACTCATACCAATGGGATGTCGCTGCAAATTCTCAAACAACCCCCACAGCAACYGGTTTAGCTGCCGGGGTTTACTGGGGTGTTGTTATAGACAGCAATGGATGTAAAGATTCTACATCAGCAATAATCATCAATCCCCCCATCTTAATCGCATCCATTTCGGGTTCAACAAACGTAAGTTGCAACGGTGGAAACAACGGTTCTGCTGCACTCACCGCAAGTGGAGGAACGACACCTTATTCCTACCAATGGGATGTGGCTGCCAATTCACAAACTGATTCTCTTGCAACAGGCTTGAGCGCAGGAACCTACTTTGTAACCGTTATYGATAGTATGGGTTGTCTTGATGATACTTCCGTAACGATTACACAACCGACAATTGCTTTGGCTTCARGCACTTCCGCCACAAATGTTAGTTGCAACGGTGGAAACGATGGYACAGCTACAGATAYGGCCTCGGGTGGAACAACGCCTTATTCCTATCAATGGGATGYGGCTGCCAAYTCACARACWRMTKCWMYWGCTACCGGATTGAACGCGGGAACGTACAACGTTACGATTACAGATAACAACGGATGCTTAAACAGTGCATTTATAGTTGTTAATGAAGCACCACCAATCAGTCTTGCTACGGATTCAATTACTGTTAGCTGCCTTAGCGGAAATGATGGCTCGGCTACGCTCATTACAAGCGGGGGAGCAACACCCTATTCTTATTTGTGGGATGCCGCAGCAAGTTCACAGACCAGTTCCACAGCGACTGGTTTAAGCGCAGGGACATATATCGTTACACTCACCGATGGAAACGGATGCATTAGAGACACTTTGGTTATTATAACTGAACCGAATTCTGCTCTAAGCGCAACCACTTCCGCCACCAATGCCGGTTGCTTTGCAGGAAATAACGGAACGGCAACGGCAAACCCTTCAGGCGGAGTTTCGCCCTATTTTTATCTTTGGGATGTAACTGCAAATTCACAAACCACGGCTACCGCCACAGGATTAATAGCGGGCACTTACAACGTTACCATCACAGACAGCAATGGCTGCATAGTAACTGCTGCATCTGCCACTGTGAATGAACCGACTGAAGTTACGGTATCCATTTCAACCATAGACGCCACTTGCAGCACTGCCAACGGGTCAGCTACCGTGTCTGCGGCTGGGGGGACTTCCCCCTATTCCTATCTTTGGGGCAACGGGCAGACCACCGCTGTTGCAACCGGAATGGCATCAGGAATTCACAACGTGACCATTACTGACAATAACGGTTGTGTTTTAGATACTTCTGCCATATTAAATAATATTGACCCGATAATAGCAATCACGGATACGGTGCATAACTTATGCTTCAATGACAATTTAGGTGTGGCAACGATAACACCAAACGCAGGCCTTCCACCCTATTCCTATACATGGGCTGACGGCCAAACAGACTCGACCGCTACAGGGCTGGCAGCAGGACTATATTACGTAACGGTTACCGATAATAACAGTTGCATTGCCATTGATTTTATTTTTATCAATGAGCCGCCACCTATTGCATTAACCACAGATTCAACTACGGTTTCCTGCAATGGATTGAATAATGGTTCGGCTACGCTCACCACAAGTGGTGGCACCACGCCTTATTCCTATCAATGGGATGCAGCTTCCGGTTCGCAAACAAATTCTACTGCTGTCAATCTAAGTGCAGGAACATACAATGTTACAATGACAGATAACAACGGCTGTACTGCCGATACTTTTGTAACGGTAATTGAGCCAACTCTTTTAAATTTAGCAACTTCTTTTACCGATGTTACCTGCAAAGGGTTTAGTGATGGAACTACAACTGCCACACCTTCAGGCGGGATTTCGCCTTACAATTACCAATGGGATGCCGCAACAGGTTCGCAAACAGATTCCACAGCTACCGGATTAGTCCCCGGAACTTACAACATCACGGTTAGCGATGCAAATAACTGTACCGATACTACTTCTGTTACAGTAAGTGAACCGGTTGTTCTTCTCTCATTGATCGCTGCTTTTAATGATGTAAACTGTTTCGGAAACAATGACGGGGACGCAACAGCTACCCTTACCGGAGGTGCAACGCCTTATTCCTATCAATGGGATAGCGCAACAAATTCTCAAACCAATTCAACAGCAACAGGGCTGATTGCAGGAGTTTATTCTGTTACTGTTACGGACAATAACAACTGTATTAAAGACACCACCATAATCGTTTCTGAACCTACGTTATTAACAGTTGCTCTTGATACCCTTAATGCCTCTTGTGGATTGCCTAATGGCTCTGCCGCAGCCACACCTTCGGGTGGTATGCCTTCTTATTCATACATCTGGAGCAATTCACAAACGGATTCAACAGCCACCGGACTGAATGCAGGGCTATATGGACTCACCATCACCGATAATAATGGCTGCCTGTTAGATACCAACGTCATTCTAAACAACCCGCAACCATTTTTATCAATTACAGATACCACTCACTTGCTTTGTTTTGGCGATGTAAACGGAACGGCAATCGTAACACCAAACGGTGGGCTAACACCTTACACTTACACTTGGGATAACGGGCAAACTGATTCTTCGGCAACGGGGCTTGTGGGAGGCCCCCACTACGTAACCGTAACCGACAACAACGGATGCCTCGCTATCGCTTTTACACCAATAAATCAACCCCCTGATTTAATTTTACAAACAGATTCTACAACTGCATCTTGCAACGGACTGAATGATGGTTCGGCTACGATCACCGCAAGCGGAGGAACAACAGCCTATTCTTATCTGTGGGATGTGAACGCCAATTCCCAAATTACATCAACAGCTACCGGGCTGGCTATGGGTACATACAACGTCACCGTTACCGATAACAACAGTTGTACTAAAGATACTGCTGTTACCGTAACCGAACCTGTGATTTTAACCTTAGCGCCTTCATTTGCTGATGTAACTTGCAATGGCGGCAGCGATGGCGCGGCTATGGTCACCGCTTCCGGAGGCACAACAGCATATTCTTATCAATGGGATGATGCCAATTCACAAACTAATTTTTTGGCTACCGGGCTGCCTGCCGGAATTTACAACGTTACTACAACAGATGCCAACAACTGCACTGAGACCACTTCAGTGACCATTAGCGAGCCAACTCCGGTTACTGTATTAGCAAGTAATGATGACACCATCTGTCCAAACGCCACAGCTACTATTTCTGCTGCGGCAACTGGAGGCAGCGGGGTATATGATTATTTATGGGATAATGGAAGCACAGTTCAAAGCCTTCAGGTCAATCCATCACAAACTACCACCTATTATGTTACATCTACCGATAGTTCGGGCTGCCAAAGCCTGCCTGACAGCGTAACAATTTATATCAGAATTTTATCTATTGACAGTATTCTTATGAGCGGTGATGAAATATGCATTGGCGAAAACGCAACCATCACCGGGCATTACAACGGCAGCTTAGGCCCGTATTTTTATGTGTGGAGTCATGGACCTACCGATACGGGAACATTCACGGTAACTCCCTTGCAAACCACCTCCTATTCTTTAACCGTTACAGATATGTGCGGTAATTCCGGTTCTAACTCAATAACGGTGATTGTAAATCCGCTGCCGGAAGTATACCTGCCTGATATTGTTGCAGAAGGATGCGAGCCGCTCACTGTTTCATTGGCTGATACGCTAAATACCAATGCCACATACATCTGGGATTTTGGCGATGGCAGCACAGCAACAGATTCATCAGTAACGCACCCTTACCCTGATGACGGAACCTACCAGATTTCTTTGTCAATCTTTTCGTCCAACAATTGCTCCTCTGTTTCAGGAAACACATCGGGAACCGTAACCGTTTTTCCCATCCCCGAACCGGTTTGCTCTGCAGAACCACCCTCAACGGACACGGGCAGCCCCATAAGTTTCGAAACCGACACAGGAGTTACATGGGCATGGCAGTTCGGTGATGGCGACTCTTCTGATGTGATGAACCCCACGCATATTTACGCAGACACTGGAAATTATAACGTCAATCTGAATATGATTAACCAATATGGCTGTGAAAACACCTGTTCTTTAACGATAAGGATTTACCCGGGTGTTGACATTACCGTGCCCAATGCATTTATTCCAAATCCAAATGGTTCAAATGGCGGAACTTACGACTTTAATAATTTCACTAATGAAGTATTTATTCCAGTTACCGATTTGGTAAAGAATTTTCACATGATGATATTCAACCGTTGGGGAGAAATGGTATTTGAAACATTTGACATCAATATTGGGTGGGATGGTTATTACAAAGAGAAATTAAGCCAACAAGATGTGTATGTTTGGAAAATAGATGTTATATTTAATGACGATTTCAACACAAAATGGAAAGGAGCGGGCGATGTAACGCTGATAAGATGATAATTAAACCCTGTAAAATATCAATTGTTGTTTTTTTGGTTGTTTCAATCGTTGTCAACGTTTCAGCACAAGACCCGCAATTCTCGCAGTTTTACGCCACCCCTTTGTACCTCAACCCTGCTTTTACGGGCAACACCATCGAAGGTAGAATGGCCGGTGTTTTTCGCGACCAATGGCCTAAAATACCCGGGGCATTTATTTCTTACGCTTTTTCCTATGACCATTATGTGCGAAAAATAAACAGCGGGCTGGGGCTCATGTTCATTCGTGACAAGGCAGGCAGCGCAGGATTGCGGTTCACTAAAATAGCCGCCTCGTATGCTTACATCGCAAACCTTTCCCGAAGGTTGTCTTTCAGGGCGGGGTTGCGCTTCGCTTATGCCACAAGAACGCTCGACCAATCAAAATTAATATTCGGCAGCCAGTTGACTCAAAATGAAAGTGCCGGTGTTCCAATTCCCCCTTTCCAAAAAGTGTGGTATTTTGACACAGGTGCTGGAGCAGTACTCTATTCTCACAATTTCTGGTTTGGTATTTCGTCCGACCATCTGAACCAACCCAAGCTATCACTTGTGGGACTGAATTACCGACTACCGATGAAATACTCGGCACATGGAGGATACGTACATCCCTTAACGAGAAATGCCAAGAAAAAAATTACTTCCACACTCGTTATTGCCGCCAATTACAAAGCCCAGGACAAATGGGACCAAACGGATTTGGGTGTGTATTATAAAAAAGAGCCGGTAGTTTTCGGGCTGTGGTACAGGGGTATTCCTTTCTTGAAAAGAAACCCGGGGAAAAGCAGTTCTTATGTGAATCAAGACGCATTGGTTTTTATGCTCGGCCTGCATGTGCGCGATTTCAGAATCGGATACAGCTACGATGCCACCATTTCAAAACTCATTGGAAGCAGCGGTGGGGCGCATGAAATCACGATTATTTATGAGTACGTAGGCCACAAAAAATCGCTCACCCGTAGTAAATTTTTCGTGGTGCCTTGCGCGAAGTTTTAAATGGAGGTGTTGAAGACGGCAGGTAAAGTTGCTGGGTTTTCGCGATTACTGTTATCGGCTCTGTATAATTAATAAACATAGGGTTTCCGAGCTACTTTGCTGTCATCTGAACAGAAAATTTACTGAGAGCGTACAACTATCTGGAACCCTTGCCTTTACTCCGTTTTTTTACTTTGTTGGCAACTCGAGATTATTGATAATATAGTTTTTTCTCATTTATTATTCCCCATAATTCGAGTAATTGTACTTTAAGTTTTGAGTCTTCAGGTTTCTCAATTTTACTCCATGCAAGAACTGTACAATTGTCATTTATTTTTACAACAGATTCAGATGATTCTACTATCTTAACAATTGCCATCCTTTCACAATCATTCTTATCAAACTTAGGTTCGTCAGAATTGGTAAAGATGAACATAACAAGAATAATTAAAGGCAAATACCAAAATTTCTGGATATACGATATATTCTTAATGATGAAGATGGTTGTTTTCCCGAAAATGAACATTAAGCTGAGTGTTATTGGAATAATCATGTCATATCGTAAAACATTTGGACGATAACCTCTATACCCACCGATAGGCAGGAGAAGTGTGTATACCAAAGCAAACAAACCAATCCATTTAAATATTCTCAGTATTTTTTTTCCTTCTTCAGTTTTAAATTTGGAATTAATAATTATCATGTTGATTAACAAAACAGAAAACAACACTGGAAATCCTAGTTTTTGGGTAAATTGATTATATACGCCTTCTGGTAATCTTAAATATAATTGGGTTAAAGACATTTCATTGTTATGGTCAACAGAATTATACCTTCCAAGGAATAAGGAATACAATGAAAACAAACAAATAGGTATCAAAAAGAAAATATAATCCTTTGGAATCAGCTGAAGTGCATATTTTAACTTATTCAATATATTGCTACTACCTGATTTTTCTATGTTTTTCAATATGTTTTGGGTAAAAAGTAAGAGACTGAATACTAATGCAATTCCAGGGTTTAATGGCCCGCTTAAGCTAGAAATAAGTGCAAATGGAATCCACAGGACTTTAATATACTTAAAACGTTTAAGTCCCTTATTATAGTGATGTATGAGTATAAGTGGAGCGAAATACAATAAAAGAAGTGCGGTTGGAAGTGCATAAAAAAATGTATAAGTTGTTGATGGATCTATAATTCCCATATCACTTCGATACCCATTTGTTTGAAAAAGAGGTGTAATTAAAACCGCTGCTAAAATAAATTCAAGCCTAAAGATATTTGTATTTCCAGAAATTGCTATCGATAGTAAAACAAGGATTGCAATCTGTATAACAGTTTTAGATAATGCACAAGACATGTATGCGCTATCAATTGGATTCATATATCTCTGCAAGAACAAAGGGATATTATTAAAATATTGATAGAATATCCAATGACAAAAAAAACGATTTGGATTAGGATATGTTATTTCTTCTTTAAACACTTTCAATCCAAATGGGCTTTCAAGTGTAGGTTTCACATCCTCTGCAGGAACTATACCTGCGGCCATATCTCCGTCAAATGGAGTGTTGTAATGTTGCAAAAAGGAATATCCAACATCAGTTAAAACCAAAACTAAAAGTATGGTATAAATAATTTTTCTTTTCATTATCGCAACACTCGAATTCATTTGTTGCCAATAGTTAAGCTGAAGTTAAGTCTTAATTCGCTTTAGCATTTGATAACAGTAGTTGCGAAGTTAGCCGCTACGGGGCACATGGGCAAGAAATAAACAGGGAAGTTCTAAACAATTAAGTAATGGATTTCCAGCAACTTACTAACTCAGTAACCAATCATCCCTTATCTTCTCTTTCTTTTCTTTCGATGTATTTCTGAGCTGCTTTTATCGAGATTTTGTGCCCTTGGTTGTAGGCAACAACAAAAGCTCCGGGGACACCCAAATCCAATAATGTTTCCTTGAAAAAATCAGCTGTTTCGTAGGTTTTGAAGTTGCCAACGGTAAGCACGGTCAATCCATTTTCGGGTTCTTCTTTGATTTCATCCAACTTTAAATAGAGTCGTGCCAGTTCAGGCGGAATGGAATCGGTATCGGTAAACGCGCCCACCTGCACACGGAATTCCACCCTGCCCCTGATGTTGGCTTTGAAAGAAATGTTGTCCACAATCACTATTTCATTGGAAAACTTGCGCTCTTCGTTTACATTCACAATGAAGGCATCGCTGTAGCCCGCTTCTTTTACTACTTTTAAAAGCGATTCTGCCTGCTTGCGAAACCCGAAGTGCCCAATCACGTATCGTAACATTCCGTCTCTGTCCATAAAGGCCTCTACGTTTTTCAGGTCGTCAAATTCCTCTCGTACAGGAACCAGCTCTTTGAAAGCGCCTACCTGCAAGCCATACAACGGCCTTTGAGTGCTGTACCGCACATCTTTGGTTACAATGTCTTTTCCTGAAGGATGTGCCTTTGCCCAGGTTCGGTCTCGGCAGTGTTCTAAAAATTTCCGAATGTTCACCACGAAATAATCGTTCTGTAGAGAACCATACTCCTCAAAAAATCGCTGCATAGCCCAACGCGCCTTGTCGCAATAGCCGTTTTGGCTGTAGGCCTTAGTGAGATAATACCAGGCATAAACTGGTGCACGCGTTTCATTGTAAGGAATGTAACTGTAAATTTCCATCACATCCTTAACGGCATATTCCAAATGCTTGATGGATGCTTCGGTAATGATGTACTGCTCGGTGTAACAAACACCCATGAGGTAATTGGTGTAATGGTTGGTGGAATCGAGCGCGTACAACCCCTCCAGTAGCAAAAAAGCCTTTCCCGTACGTCCGCTACCCAAGTGGTCACGGATCATATCAAACTTCTGTCGATAAGCTGCATCGTATTGAGCAGCTCCAAAAAAAGGAAAAACCACCAGAAAAATGGAAAAGAAAAACAGCCGTTGTCGAATCTTTTCCAATGATCTAAACTTTGGAAAAGCAAGAAAATCAAACCAATTTGCCATACTTGACAAAGTTAGTGGCTGATCACAAAGGCTTTAGCACTTGAAAACAGATTTTATACACTCTGAAATGTTAATTATACCGATGATTACTCATTCCGAACTAACTTTAACCTCTTAAAATCTGCTTTTGACCTTTTGTATAAGAGATTATTAGATCCTTCCAGCCTGTTTTAACCAACTCAAAGAAAATTATAGGCTGAGCTTTGTGCTTAATACCTCTGGGGTGGTTTTATCTATTAGCAAATACTTTGTCCCTGATTAAAGAATATAATCGTGTATAAAAAATAGATATAAAATTCTAATTTTGAACTCATCAAAGAAAATTTATGAAAGTCACTTATCTACTCGGAGCAGGAGCAAGCGCTGAAGGCGTGCCAGTAGTTGAAGAATTTATTGATAAATTAAAGCAATTTGAAAACTTTCTACTACATGATCGTGCTTTTACGGAACACAAAAGAGAAATAAAAGTAATAATTGATGATATTCATTGGTTGATTATCGGCATAGAAACACGTGCAAGTGTTGATTCTTTTGCAAAGTTCTTATACAATACTGATCAGAATGAATTATTAAGGTTGAAAAGATTGCTGTCTTTCTTTCTTACAGCACATCAATTTCAACATTCATTAGACAGGCGATATGACCTGTTCTTTTCAAAGATAATTACTGGAAATCAGCACAATATTGATCTTAATCCAAAAATCAAACTACTAACATGGAATTATGATATTCAAATAGAAAAAGGATTTTATTCGCAAACTGGTAATGCCAGTTTATTCTCATGCCAAAATAAGCTTAATGTATATCCTCCAAACAGGAATGAAGAGCAACCAAACCAGTTTTCTGTATTCAAATTAAATGGTACAGCGGGATTGGTTGTTACTGATGATATTGTGTATGATCAGATATTTGATGATTTGGAGATGGATGAAAGTCAGTTTTTTCAGCAACTATTCAAGGTATATGAGTCGCCAAACAATAAACCTATGTTTTATTTCGCTTGGGAAGATAGTCATCACACTGATAATGTAATCACAAAAGCGATCAATAGTATAAAAGATACGCAGATTCTTGTTGTTATAGGATATTCATTTCCTGATGTAAACCGACCCATTGACCGAAAAATTACATCAGCGATGACAAATCTGAAAATGATTTATTTACAAGATATAAATAATGAGCGAGTTCAA
>NVWW01000077.1 GCA_002746335.1 Flavobacteriales bacterium
TACTGGGTAGCGGTTGACAAATTGCAAAAGGCAAAAGCGGTAGATGAAACCATAGCAGAAAAAGCCAATCAAAAAATTGCTACTTATTCCAAGCATTTTCCCGGAAAAGAAAAATGTTTCTTCCACAACATCACCGAAGGCACTACATACACTGTTGGGTGCTGGATAAACGAAAGCACCACCGTTCGGTTCAACGAATAAGCCATAATCTTTTCAACTTGAATTTTTCGAAAATCATTGCATTTCTTTTCATTCTTGCAATTTCTTGTGAAAACCCAATTGAAAAGGTGAAAACGGTCAATATAGGCGATGATTCGCCTGTGGAGTCATCGCGCAATGTGGAATTGATTTACAGTGATTCGGCTATCGTGAAATTCAAACTGACTGCCCCCAGGCTTGACAGGTTTATAGACAATGATACCACGTGGACAGAATTTAGTGAGGGGATAAAGGTGGTGTTTTACAATTCAAAAAGAGATGTGGAATCGCAAATCAATGCCAAGTACGCCATTCATTATGAAAAAGCCCAAAAACTCGAAGCCCGAAACGATGTAATTGTCATCAACAGCAATGGCGAAATGCTCAATACCGAGCACCTGTGGTGGGAACAAACCACAAATAAAATATATTCTGATGATTTTGTAAAAATCACTACAGAAGACGAAATCATTTATGGCGATGGGCTGGAGGCCAATGAAAACTTCACCAAATACAAGATACTCAACATTAAAGGTACTATTGCCGTGGAGGATTCGGCTTTTGTGGATTAAGAAATTTTTATTTTTAATTTGGAATGATTTTTAATTTGAAGTAAGATGAAAACCTACAACCGCATTATGGAAATTTTTTGGCTTGTAACGGCTGTATTAGCGCTGGCGCTGGCCGTTTATACCGTTCGAGCGAAAGGAATTGAAGAAAACTGGTACTTGCTGTTATTTCCGGTGGCGTGTGTTGCCATGTTTGCTTTGCGGAGATATATGAGGAAGAAAATAGAAAAAGTAGATAAAAACCCAAGATCATAAATTTATAGGTAATTGTTACTTTTGAGTTAGTTTCGTATTTCTGATTTTGTTTTTCATATTTAAATGGCTTCCAACGATCTCATTCTCATTATTTTAACTCTTGTTTTTTCCGCCTTTTTTTCAGGGATGGAAATCGCCTTCGTTTCGGCCAACAAGCTCAAAATCGAACTCGATAAAAAACAAGGAGCTGTTTCCGCCAAAATCATTTCACGATTTTTGCAACGGCCTACGCGGTTTATTGGGGCTATGCTGGTGGGCAATAACATTGCGCTGGTAATTTATGGCATTGTGATGGCCAAAATTCTTGAACCACCCATCGAAAGATACATTTCAATTAATGAAATTGTCGTGCTCAGCATTCAAACCATTATTTCCACTCTCGTCATTTTAGTTACTGCTGAATTTTTGCCCAAGGCCGTTTTTAGAGGCATTCCCAACAGGATGCTCAATGCGTTTTCCGTTCCGTTGTTCTTAATTTATTACATATTGTGGCTGCCCATGCTCTTTATTACCAGCCTTTCTGAGTGGCTGCTAAAGACATTTATGAAAGTAGATTTATCAGAAAACAAAATGACTTTTGGTCGCGTAGACTTAGACCATTACGTGAGCGAAATGAGCAGTCAAGCAGGACAAAAGGGCGAAGTAGAGAATGAAATACAGATTTTGCAAAATGCACTGGAGTTTTCCAATGTGAAAGCACGTGAATGCATGGTTCCTCGCACAGAAATTGTTGCGCTTAGTATTGAAAGTCCGGTGGAAGAATTGCGCGAGAAGTTCATAGAAACAGGCCTTTCCAAAATTCTCATTTACCGCGATTCAGTTGACAACATTATCGGCTATACCCATTCTTTCGAGTTGTTCAAAAAGCCGAAAAAAATCAAAAACATTCTGCTGCCCGTGTCGATAGTGCCTGAAACCATCGCTGCCAGTGAAATCCTCGAAACATTTATTCAAAAACAAAAAAGTATAGCTGTGGTAGTGGATGAATTTGGCGGTACTTCGGGCATGCTCACCATTGAAGATGTGGTGGAAGAAATTTTTGGCGAAATTGAAGACGAACATGATGTGGATAAAGCCATCGAAAGGAAAATCAACGAAACCGAATACGAGTTTTCCGCACGCCTTGAAATTGACTATTTGAATGAAAAATACCAGCTCAACCTACCCGAGTCCGACCAATATGAAACCCTYGCGGGATTGATTTTRCAGGTGTGTGAAGATATTCCMGAAGAAGGAGAAAACATCAAATTTGAGTCATGGGTTTTTGAAATAAAATCAGTGGCTGAAAACCGCATTGAGTTTGTGAAAGTCAAAAATCAAGCAAAAGAATGARTAACTGTTCCGCACGYCTTTTTTAATTTACGATAAATTGTATCTTYGCAGCCGCTTTGAAACCGGTAATTGRTTGTCGATTATCAGTTTAACTTTTAACAAAACACAAATAACCGTTAACGAATAATTACTCCTAAATGGCCGTTATTACCAAAATAAGAAACCAATCCACGTTGCTGTTTGTGATGATAGGTGGAGCGATGTTGTTGTTTATTTTAGATCCTTCTGCAATAGAAACTTTTTTTACCAGTGCTCCAGAAACCGACATCGGTGAAATTTCCGGCACCACCATTTCCTATCGCGAATTCGAAACTAAAGTGGAGCAAGCATCAGAGCGTGTTAAACAGGCACAAGGCGTGTTCAGCCTCGACCAAAGCACGATGGACCAAATCAGGAATGACATTTGGACGGAATACCTGCAAAACAATACCATTCTAGCAAAAGCAGGTGGAGCGGGAAGTGCCGTGCCATCCGATGAACTCTTTGATATGGTACAGGGTAAAAACCCGCATCCTTTAGTGTTGCGTAACTTCGCTAATCCCGAAACAGGTCAGTTCAACCCAACTGATGTGGTGCGTTATATCCAATCTCTTGAAAACGATGAAACCGGCCAACAAAAAGTGCAGTGGAAACAGTTTGAGCAAGGACTGAAAAAAGACCGGATCGCCACTAAGTACTACAACCTAATTAAAAAGGGGCTTTACGTAACAAACATCGAGGCAAAAAATGACCATGTTTCCAAAAACAAAACCGCAAACATTCGCTTCGTAGCCAAGCCATACAAGTCTATCAGCGATAGCGCTGTGACCATTGCCGAAGAGGACCTCGAAAATTACTACGAAGCCCACGAGCACGAGCCTCAGTATCAGCAAAAAGAAACCATCCGATCCTTTGAATATGTTGTTTTTGAGGTCAATCCGTCTGAAGCAGACAGGCAGGCCGTGATTCGATATACCGAAGGCCTAAAACAGCTGTTTGCAGAGTCAAAAGACGACACCTTATTTGTCAATTCCAATGCTGATACCCGCTTCAACATTGCCTATTACCAGCAAGGTGCTTTTCCGTCAGAAGTGGATTCGCTGATTTACAATGGAGATACAGGAACTGTCATCGGACCTTATTTTGATGAAAGCGATTTGGCTTATAAATTGGCAAAAGTGAGTGGTGAAAAAATGGCTCCTGATTCAGTAAGAGCCAGTCACATTTTAATTAAGATTAATAATAACGATACAGCAACTGCAAAGGCGGTGGCAGACAGTTTGAAAAAGTTAACGGAAGGAGGTGCGGATTTTTCAGAATTAGCTACGGTCAATTCAGCTGATGTGGGTTCTGCAGCTGAAGGTGGCGATCTCAATTGGTTTGCCGAAGGCATGATGGTAAAACCTTTCAATGATGTCTGCTTTGCAGGAAAAGTGGGCGACATGCCTATTGTTGTTTCACAGTTTGGTGTGCACCTCATCAAGATCACCGGCCAAACCGAACCTGTAAGGAAAGTGCTGGTTGGCATTGTAGACAGCCGTTTAGAGTCAAGCACCGAAACCCAGCGTGGCGTTTATCAGCAAGCTAATGCTTTTTACATCAACAACAATGATAACCTCGAAAAATTCAAGGATGAAGCCAATAAGGCAGGTGTGCGCGTGGCTAGTGTGCGCGAAACCGACAAGGCCGTATCGGGTTTGGGAGAAACGAGGGAATTGATTCGCTGGGCTTATGCAGCAAATATTGACGACATTTCAAAGCCCTTTGATTTGGGCGACAAGTTTGTGATTTCCAGGCTGACAGAAATCCGTGAAAAAGGCACCTTACCCCTTGAATCGGTGCGTGATTACATCGAGGCCGAAGTACTAAACGAAAAGAAAGCCGAAAAAATCATATCGCAAATAAGTGGCTCAACTATAGATGAAGTGGCTGTTTCTTTGGGAGACTCGGTGCAGGTATCTGAAAACATTGCTTTTGCTAATTTCGGCATTTCGGGCATCACGGGTGAAAGAGACATCACAGGACATGTTTTTGGCTTGCAGCAGGGAGAACTCTCCAAGCCCATTAAGGGCAAAAGAGGGGTTTATGTAATTATTGTGGACAATTTCATCGAAGCTACCGTCAAGGACTATACTTCCAATGCCCAGCAACTTACCCAAGGCAACCAAAATCGCGTGGACTATGAGGTGTACGAAGTGTTGAAAGACAAGGCGGATATTACCGACAACCGCGCAAAGTTTTATTAGAAGTTAGTCTGATCATATCGGGGAAAAATCAGAATGGCCCGTAAGGTTTCAAACCTTACGGGCCTTTTTTCAGCTTGCTATTTGTTAAAGAATGTTAAAAATTGTTGTTTCTGTTTATGGAAAAACAATAGTTAGATCATCAATAAGTTAAGCTTTAAACTTTTAAATAAAAAGCCATGAAATGCAAAGCATTCACGAACACCTTATTAATCAATAAAAAATATGTGAGTAAATCAACCGTCTTTGCTACTGTACTACTTGCTTTTTCATTAAGCATCAATGCACAATACAATTCCGATAACCTTAAGTTAACTGCTAATGATTATTCGGTGCAGCGATATACCTATGAAAAACTGCGCATCTATCCCATTAGGGCGAATGACATCTTTCGCAAAGCTCACGAAAGCATCGGCAAATACAATAACTTGAAGCATGCTATTGAGAAGAAACAACTAAAAGTTTCGGAAGTGAATGAATCGGGAACGGTGAATACGCTGAATGCGGAAAACACTTCGCGCGACACTGTTTACATTATGGCGGGTGAAGTCGTAAAAGGCGGCAAACAAGACCGTATGATTGCCGAGGATATTGTGATTGCGCCCGGGCAAAAGGTGAATATTTCCGCCTTTTGCGTAGAGCGCGGAAGATGGGCAAAAAGCAAATCGGGGAGTGACTTTAACGGCTATTTTAATGTGTCAAGCAAAGAAGTGCGCAAAGCGGCAATAATCGAAAAAAACCAATCAAGAGTTTGGGAAGAGGTAGGGGAAACAACAATGGAAAACGGAGCCTCTACTGCTACGGGTACTTATGCAGCACTGGAAAATTCCAAAGAATACATCGAGCAGCGGGACAAATACTTCGAAAAATTCAAATCGGCTTGGGATGGCGACCCGAAAGTAGTGGGTGTGGTAGCCGTTACTGGCGATAAAATCATCAGCTGTGATATCTTCGCAACACATGATTTGTTTGCGAATGCCTATAATAATTTGCTGCATTCTTATCTTACTGATGCCATTACCAACGGAAAAGAAGTTTCTATTTCCAGCCGGCAAGTGCAGGCCTATATCGATGAATTTTTAGCTGACGAAACTAAGCAGGAAGAAGTGCTCGAAAAGAAAGGAAAACTATTCAAGGTGAATGGGATGAAATTGCACCTCACTTCATTCTAATCCATTTCGGATTTTTTAAAGCGAATCATGTCGCCCATCTTCCACACCCCGTTTATGTGAAAGCATTTGTAAACCGCAATGGTGTAATTTATATTGTTGTGCAATACATTCACGTGAAATTCCCCGAATTCGTCTGTTCCTTCAGTGTCAAATAGGGGGAATTCGATAACACTACTTTGGGTTTCGGGCTTCGCCTTTTTCCATGCAATTCCGGCATTTTTCCCATCATTGTAAAACTGGTTGATTTGTTCCTTGATTTTTTTCTTCTTTACCAGATGTAGCTCATTTACCTTTTTGATTTTTCTGTCCAACTGTTCTTTTGAAATATTCGGTCTTACCTCCTTATACTTTTTGATGACTTGTTGTTTGGTGGGCATGAGTACATCGAGCAGTTCTTCATTTTGATAAACAAAGGCCGATGAGAACAGGTTGGCCAATGCCTCAATGGTGGCTTGTCCAAAAGAAAGTTGGCTAAAAAAGAAAGCTGAAATAACTAAAAATGTTCTCATTTTCAGATGGTTTGAACATCAAAGGTAAAACTTTATCGTAACACATGCTTTCTTTCAGAATCCAGTTTGATAAAGGTGAAAAGCAATAGGGTAAATGCCCATAGCGATGAACCACCATAGCTGAAAAGCGGCAATGGTATGCCAATAACAGGCGCCAGCCCGATGGTCATCCCGATATTAATGGCGAGATGGAAAAACAGGATGGACGCCACACAGTAACCGTAAATTCGTGCGAATTTTGAACGCTGTCGCTCCGCCATGATAATGAGCCGAAAGAGCAACGTCAAAAACAAAATAATAACAAGTGATGTGCCGATAAAGCCCCATTCTTCACCTACCGTACAAAAGATGAAATCGGTACTTTGTTCAGGCACAAAGTTGAATTTGGTTTGTGTGCCTTGCAAAAAACCTTTCCCGAAGAATCTGCCCGAGCCGATTGCAATTTTCGACTGGTGTACGTTATAGCCCGTTCCGGTAGGATCAAAAGTGATGCCCAGCAGGTCGTTTATGCGGTTGCGATGGCGATCTTGCAATACATTGTCGAAGATGTAATCAATGCTTAAAATGTATCCCATAGCCACTAATAGGACAACGCTTACCACCATTAAGGCGCGTTTGTATTTTCTGATGATCCAGTAAGCGAAAGAGGCAATTAACAACAAAACAAAGATGAAAATGAATTTTCCCGAAACCACCAATCCCAAGAGCTCTACAGACATTTGCTTTAGCAATATTGCAAGGATGAAAAATACTACAGCAGTCAAGGCGATCAGCAAAATGTTTCCCGAAAGCCCTTCGCGATAAAGCACTAAAATAAACGCTCCATACACCAATGCCGAGCCAGGGTCAGGTTGCAGTATGATAAGTGCCGCTGGAAATAAAATCAGTAACCCGGTGACAAGCCACGTTTTTACGTCTTGTGTTTTGACATTCAGCGAGCTCAGCAATTTGCTGAATGCCAATGCCGTGGCAAATTTGGCAAGCTCAGATGGCTGGATGCTGAACGCGCCCCCAATCACAAACCACGACTTTGCTCCTTTGATTTCTGTGCCAACCACCAGCACGGCCAATAGTAAAAAAACCGTAAAACCATAAATCAAATAAGCAAACGAATCAAAAAAGCGTACGTCAATCATTAGCAGGATAATTGCCATTACCATTGAGATAAAAATCCACATCATCTGTTTGCCGTAGCTCTGAGAGAGGTCGAAAATCTGGTAATGCTCTTCACTGTGGGTGGCTGCATAAATGTTTGCCCATCCCAACATCACCAGCACTGAATACAGCAGTACAAGCGGCCAATCAACATTTTGGAAGATGTTACTCTTGKCTCTCATTGATAAAATCCTTTTCCAAAATTCGTTTTTCCTTTTCTGGATTGCTGATTTTTCCCTTCAAGTATTTTTCCATGAGCAAACTGGCGATGGGAGCTGCCCAAGTACCGCCAAATCCCGCATTTTCTACATATACTGAAATGGCTATTAGCGGATTTTCTTTCGGGGCAAAAGCAATAAAGATGGAATGATCTTCCCCATGCGGGTTTTCTGCTGTGCCGGTTTTACCGCAAACAGTGATACTGTCAATCTTTGCCCTTCGAGCTGTTCCGTGCAGTTCATTCACTACTGCAGCCATACCTTCAATGATAAGATCAAAGTATTTGCTTTCAACGGTGGTGTTGTGTTTTTCAATGAATTCAGGTGCTTTTCCACTATTCTCGTCAATTGATTTAATGAGATGGGGGGTGTAATAATATCCGCGATTTGCAATGATAGCAGCCAAATTTGTCATTTGTACAGGCGCCACTGAAATCTCACCTTGCCCGATGCTGAGTGAGTAAATAGTGCTGAAAGCCCAACGGTGATGCCCGTAGATTTTATCGTAATAAGCAACACCCGGAATGTTGCCGCTTTTTTCGCCATAGATGTCAATGCCCAATGATTTTCCAAGCCCGAAACTCAACACGTGCTTTTGCCAGTTTCGCAACCCTTCTTCGCTGTCTTTGAAAATACTTGGGTACTTTTCAGGTTGAATCAGGCGCTTGAAAACATTGTAAAAATAGGGGTTGCAGGAATATTGAATCGCCCTTTTCGCATTAGAAGGGGCAGGATGATTGTGGCAACCGACTAATGCTTTATTGCAGGAGAACCCTGTGTTTTCGGTTATGGCATTTTCCTGCATGGCAATTAACAATTGCACAATTTTGAAAATAGAGCCGGGTGGGTATTCGGCCATCAATGCTCGGTTGAAAAGCGGGTCAAGCGAATCGTTTTTCAATAATTCGTTGTAGTTTTTAGTGCGTACTCTTCCCACCAATAAATTAGGGTCGAATGCTGGGCTGGAAACCAGTGCCAGAATTTCTCCAGTGGCCGGTTCAATTGCCACAACGCTTCCTTTTTTGTTTTGCATCAATTTTTCACCATAAACTTGCAATTGTGCGTCAATTGTTGAAATTAAGTTGGTGCCAGCAATTGCGATCTTATCTTTTTCACCATTGCGGTAGCTCCCTTGAATTATGTTGTATTTATCTCTCATGAATATTTTTTCACCACTTTCGCCCTTCAACTCTTTTTCGTATGATTTTTCAACACCCATTACGCCAACATAATCGCCTTTTTTGTAAGCAGGATCGGTTTTGAGCTTTTTTTCGTTTACCTCATTCAAATAACCTAAAACATGCGCAGCGGCATTGAACGGATATTTTCGCACCGAGCGCTTTTGTGAATGAAACCCTGAAAACTGATATAGTTTTTCAGTGATTTTAGCATATTGTTCTGCGGGAATGAGTTTTTCGAAGACAGAAGCTTTCCTCCAGGAGTAACTCTTCGCTTTCTGTATTTTGTTGATAAAATCTTCTTTTGTAATTCCAAGTAAATCGCAAAAAGCAATCGTATCTATATTTTTTACTTCTCTCGGAATTACCATCAGATCATAAGCCGCCTCATTATGTACGAGTAATTCACCGTTGCGATCGTGAATGATGCCGCGTGGGGCATATTGCGTTACCCGGAGTAACGACTGGTTTTCAGCCGAAAGCATGTACGAATCATCAATTACCTGTATGTAAAATAGCCGTATGATATAGACCAGCCCAACGATGAGAAAAATGCCGAAAATGACGAATTTGCGGTCTTCGTAAGGATTCATGTGAGCGGCTTTTGCCGGTAAGTTAGAAATTGTGCTAAAACAACCAGCAGCATAGTGAATGTTGTGCTGAAAATGGCGCGTATCAAAGTATGGAAAAATTCGCTCAAGCGGAAGGCTTCTACATAAAACAAAAACAAATGATGTAGCAGTATGAGCACGCTTGCATAAGAAAGAAACCATATCAACCCCAAACTTTGCACATTTGGCCGCATGCTTAATTCGTAGCCATCGCGTGGTGAGATGAGGTTTAAAATATAGGGGCGGCAATAAGCCATAAACACCGAAGCAGCCGTGTGCATGCCTAGCGTGCCGGTAAAAATATCAATGCAAAAGCCAAGTAACAATGCAAGTAACAATGTAAGGGACTTGGGGGTTTCAAACGGAAGCCACAACAAAAACAACACATATAGTTGCGGATTTACATAGCCGCCAAGCTGGATATTGTTGAGCACTAGTACTTGCAAAAACACCAAAAACACCAACCGGATGCCGTTATTTACAACGATATTAATCATTCTTTTCTTCGAATTTGGTTTGGAGTTCGAGTTGTTCTGTTTTTAGTAGATTTCGAACCACATAGCAATAAGATAGGTTGCGGAAGTCGGTAGAGAGCCGCAAGGTGATCTTGTAAAAATCTGTTCCAGGAATTTGCTCTAATTTATCCACAAAACCGATGAGTGTGCCTTCGGGGTAAATGACTGATGAGCCGCGTGCAACCACCGCATCTCCTTGTTGCAAATCAACATGTGAGGGAATATCGGTGAGTGTTGCAGTTTCAGGGCTATCGTTTTCTTCCCAAGTCAGAATGCCGAAATAATTGTTTTTTCTGAGCTTAGCGCTGATGCGTGTTTTTTTGTGCAAAACCGATATGGCTGAACAAAAATTTTCTGAAACATTTTTCACAATGCCCACCACCCCGTTTGGAGAAATAATACCCATACCAGATTCGATTCCGTGTATACGGCCCTTGTTCAAAACAATATAATTGTTCCTTCGGTAGATGGTGTTGTTAATCACCTTTGCGCCTAAATAGCGGTATTGCTGCTTGTAAACCGTATCATTGATGAATACCAAATCATGACTCACTTTTAGAAAAGCATCGGGGGAAATGGACTTGAGTCTGGCGTTCTCTTTGGCGAGTAGCTCGTTGACTTCCTTCAGGTTGAAGTAATCGGTGATGTTGTTCACTAACGAATAAACGTTGCCTGAGATTTCATTAGTAGAAGAAAGGAAACTCGCTTTGTGGAACTTATTGTACTGAACCAACAGGGTGAATGCCAACACCTCCAATAGTAGAAAKAGGAAGGTAAAGTGGCGTTTCCAAATGAAGTTAAACAGGTTTTGCATTCATCAATGCAACAGTGGTTATTACCGAATCAAAAACTGAAAATTATCAGCATTTTTCAATGCAATGCCCGTTCCTCTCGCCACTGCCCGTAGCGGGTCATCAGCAACATGCACAGGCAGTTTCGTTTTCAATGAAATGCGCTTGTCCAGTCCTCTGAGCATGGAGCCGCCTCCCGCAAGGTAGATGCCCGTTTTGTAAATATCTGCTGATAGCTCGGGTGGTGTCATTTCCAGTGCATTCAGGATGGCCTCTTCAATTTTTGCAATGGTTTTGTCAAGTGCCTGTGAAATTTCCTGATAAGAAACGTGAATTTCTTTCGGGATGCCCGTCATCAAATCCCTGCCATGCACGGCATAATCAGGGGGGGGGTCCTCAAGGTCGATCATGGCCGCGCCTACTTCAATTTTTATTCTTTCGGCAGAGCGCTCACCCACCAGAATGTTGTGCTGTCTGCGCATGTAATCTTCTATGTCGCTTGTAAAATCATCGCCTGCTACACGAATGGATTTGTTGCAAACAATGCCGCCCAGCGCAATCACTGCAATTTCGCTGGTTCCACCTCCTACGTCAATAATCATATTGCCCATCGGCTCTTCTACGTCAATGCCGATACCAATTGCCGCAGCCATGGGTTCGTGAATCAGGTACACTTCTTTGGCACCTGCATGTTCAGCAGAGTCACGTACGGCTCTTTTTTCCACTTCTGTGATGCCTGAAGGGATGCAAATAACCATTTTGAGTGATGGTTGGAACAGGCGCTTTCCTGGATTAATCATCTTAATCATAGCGCGAATCATGTGCTCAGCAGCATAGAAATCAGCAATCACTCCGTCTTTGAGCGGACGGATTGTCTTGATGTCTTCGTGGGTTTTGCCATGCATCTGCTGGGCTTTGCGGCCAACTGCAATTATTTTGCCTGAGGCTCTGTCAGTTGCGACAATAGATGGCTCGTCAACCACTACTTTATCATTAAAAATGATAAGGGTGTTGGCAGTGCCAAGGTCAATGGCGATTTCCTGTGTAAAAAAATCAAAGAAACCCATTAGTGCTTAAAATGTCTGATACCGGTAAAAACCATCGCTAAATTATTGTTATCGCAGTATTCTATTGAATCTTTATCTTTGATTGAACCGCCCGGCTGAATAACTGCCGTAATACCCACTTGATGGGCAATTTCAACACAATCAGGAAAAGGAAAAAAGGCGTCAGAAGCCATCACTGCCCCACACAAATCAAATCCAAAATTTTCGGCTTTTGCGATAGCTTGTTTTAACGCATCCACCCGTGATGTTTGCCCTGTGCCGCTTGCCAGTAATTGCTTGTTTTTAGCCAAAACGATGGTGTTGGATTTGGTATGTTTTACGAGTTTGTTGGCAAACACCAAATCTGTTTTTTCCTGCTCAGTGGGCAATGTTTTGGTTACAGCTTCCAAATTATTTTCTTTTTCTGTATTCAAATCTTTATCCTGAAAAAGCACACCATTAAGGACAGTTCGGAACTGTTTTTCAGGGAATATTGTTTCTTTTTGCTTAAGGATAATTCGGTTCTTTTTAGATTGGATAAATTCCAATCCGGCATCTTCAAAGCCCGGTGCAATTACTACTTCGCAAAACAATTTATTTATTTCTTCCGCAGTTTTTTTGTCAATTATTTGATTAGTGATGAGAACTCCTCCGAAGGCAGAAACCGGGTCGCCTGCCAGCGCATCTTTGTAGGCATAAAGCAAATTTTCCCTTATCGCTAATCCGCATGCATTGTTGTGTTTGAGAATGGCGAAAACGGGTTCACTCTTGGGAAATTCAGCCATTAAATTCACAGCCGCATCAATGTCGAGCAAGTTGTTGTAAGAAATTTCCTTTCCGTGCARCTGCTCAAAAATTTCGTGTAGATTACCAAAGAATATCCCTTGTTGGTGGGGRTTTTCACCGTATCGTAACGTTTTTGACTGGGTAACGCTTTGCTTGAATGCGCTTGTCTTTCCTTCATCAAAATAATTAAAAATGGCTGTATCGTAATGCGAAGAAATATTAAAGGCGTGTCTTGCCAGTTCCTTGCGGTCATCCAGTGAAGTGAAGCCCTGTTTTTCTTCGAGRATTTCRAGCAGGGCAGGATAGTGTTCYCGTGATGGGATAATCACTACATCCTTGAAGTTTTTTGCCGCAGCACGGATGAGTGAAATGCCACCTATGTCAATTTTTTCAATAATTTCCTGGTCGGTTGCATCCGATGCAACGGTTGCTTCAAAAGGGTATAAATCCACTACTACCAGATCAATTTCTGGAATGTCGTATTGGGCCAGTTGAGCCGTGTCGCTTTTTTCTTCGCGTCTGCCCAAAATGCCGCCAAAAACTTTTGGATGCAGCGTTTTTACGCGTCCGCCCAAAATAGAAGGGTATGAGGTGAGATTTTCAATAGGCGTTACTTTGATGCCGAGGTTTTCAATGAATTTTTGCGTGCCACCTGTGGAAAAAATCCCTATTCCGAGTTTATCGAGTTTTCTGGCAATTGGCTCGAGATTATCCTTGTGGTAAACGGAAATTAGCGCGTTTCCTATTTTTTTTACTCCGCTCATTTTCTGCTTTTTTTTCACGTATAAGTTTGGCAAATGTAGTTAAAGAAACGTCAGATAATTCAGAGTATTTTGCGCAATGTTGATAAATGTTTGCGATTGTTCATAAATCGTGTGGTTTGCGTATTTTTACCGATTTAATTTTACTTCATGCGCCTGTTTTTCCGCCTTTTTAAAGAAAGTGTTTTGTTTGCACTCACCGCGCTGATTGTAAACAAACTCCGCACCTTTCTTTCACTACTCGGGGTTACCATCGGGATCTTTGCCATCATCGCTGTTTTTACCATGGTGGATTCGATGGAAATGAAAATTCAGGGTAGCATTTCCGCTCTTGGCGATGATGTTGTCTTCATTGAAAAATGGCCATGGACTTTCGGGCCGGGGTATGAGTGGTGGGAGTACCTGAAAAGGCCTGTGGCTACGCTTGAGGAGTTAAAGGAAATTCAAAATAACTGTGAAAGTGCACGTGCCAGTACCCTCAAAATTGACTTTGACGCTACTATTGAATGCGGAAACAGCAGCATGGAAAACATCAACGTAATAGCAGCCACGCACGGCTTTAGCGGGGTGCGTGATTTTGAACTCAGCATGGGTAGGTATTTTTCCGAAAGCGAATCGAAAAGTGGCAGTAACATTGCCGTGATAGGCGCTGATGTGGCCATGAACCTTTTCGGAAGTAGAAATCCCTTAAACAAGGATATAAAGATGAAAGGTAAAAAACTGAAAGTAGTTGCTGTTTTTAAAAAGGAAGGAGAGAGCATGTTTGATGTGGGTTTTGATAACAAAGTGCTCATTCCGCTCAATTTTGCTCGCAGGTTTATCAGCATTAAACGAAAACACCGCAGGAGCTTTGAACCGGAAATACTTATTCGTGCCAAAGCAGGCGTGAGCAACCAAGAACTTATGGATGAACTGACAGGGCTGATCCGCTCACTAAGGAAGCTCAAGCCGAGGGAAGAAAACAACTTTGCATTAAACGAAGCCAAAATGTTCGCCAACATGGCCGATAATTTGATCGGTTTCGTACGTAAAGCAGGAATTTTCATCTGGTTTTTCGCCCTGCTGGTAGGTGGTTTCGGCATTGCCAACATTATGTTTGTTTCGGTGAAAGAGCGTACTCATCTCATCGGCATCCAAAAATCGCTGGGAGCGAAAAATTACTTCATTCTGTTTCAATTTTTGATTGAGTCAGTACTACTGAGCATACTGGGTGGCATCATTGGGTTGGGGGCTATTTTTATTGGAACAATTGTGATGAATTATTTGTTGGACATGGAAATTTACCTTACCGTGAAAAACATAACTAAGGGCATTGTCATTTCTGCGTCTATCGGCTTTATTTCGGGCATTATCCCTGCATGGGTAGCGGCCCGTCTCAACCCTGTTGAGGCGATTAGAGCAAATTGAGCTTGTCCTGCTACTGGCAGGAACATTAAGAATAGATACAAGCTGACTTTGTAATGGGCTTTTTTTATGGAATTATTGGAAATAACAATTTGCGAAACGCTAAAATTGCCTCATTTCCCAATTACCCGAAATTCCACTCTTCGATTTTTCTTGCGTTCTTCTTCGGTGTCATTTGGCACCACTGGCCGGACAGGGCCGTAGCCTTTGTGTGTCAAGCGTTCTTTGACAATACCTTTTGATACAAGGTAATCTACCACTGCTTTTGCCCGATTTTCAGAAAGGGTATAGTTTTCATTTTCATTGCCTGTATTGTCGGTGTGTCCGCCAATTTCAATTTTGAGGGATGGTTGGCTTAACAAAATGATGAACAGCACATCCAGTTCGGCAAACGACTTTTCGAGCAATTCATACTTGCCTGATTCAAAATAAATATTGTTCAAAGTAAAAGCGCTGCCTGTTTCGAACTGCATTTCTTCGGCATCGAACAGTGCCAGCGGCTGCGCTTTGATGGCAGGCAATTCCATAAATCGGAAAAAACCCTTTTCATCCATTTGGCCTGATGTGGCTGCTTTCAGTGCAATGCCGCGGTCGTTCACCAGCAGCATTTCGGTATATAGGGATTTGTCGGGTTTGCCAAATTTCACCATCGTTAGCTGTGAAGGTGAAAAATTGAGGAACTTGAATTTACCGAATTGGTCGGTAACGGTTGAGTCAACCACTTTTTCAGGCGAATCATATAAATAAATATTCATGTTTTGAATGCCCTCGGTGAGGTCTTTTTTATTGACCACTTTACCTATAATTCCCTGTTTGCCTTCTGTAATGGAAATTTGAAAATTATCACAGTCCACAAGGGTAACAAAGCCACAATTGGTGGGTAGATTTCGGAAAGCAAACGTTTTTTCTTCACGCTTGACGGCTTTTTTGATGATTTTATCTTCGGCATCGGTTTGAAAAATGTCTATTGCAAGGTTGCTGTCATCACGGTCAATTAAGATGAAGTAATTAGCTGGTGGCAACTCAGAAAATTTAAATTTACCTTTATTATCTGTGGAAACAGTTTGGATCACTTCATCGTATTCGTTAAGCAATTTGATTTCGCTGCCGGCAACATCGCCTGCTTTGTCCATCATTCTGCCCAAAATGATTACCAAGTCTTGTTTTTGCAACGAGCCGTCATCAATACAAAGAGTAAATGATCCGGTATAATTTTCGTTGTATTTGTGGTCAACAGAAAGGTAGTAGGTTTTCCCTTTGATGAGGTTACTTGATTCTACTCTAATGGGTTCACTTTCGTCTTTATATTTGCCGCAGGTCAATTCAATGAGGTTCTCATCCCAAAGCGTGATATAAGGGAACTTAGCTGTGCCTTTTGAGTCGCCATATTTCACGGTGGCCTTGATGGAGTTGGTTGTGGCTGAAAACGTGAACCACCGGTTGAAATTGGGGCCTTTTGGCAAGCAACTGCCCTGTTTTTCATCAGGAGTAGCTCCTTCTGTAGTATAAGCTTCTTCGGGTGAGCACCATCGGTTTAGTTCAAAAAGCTCGATAGCTCCTTCTTTAAAATCATAGGTAACTTCATCATTTACGCACAAAGTAAACATGCCAACATATTTGGAATTGCTATGGTTGTAAATAGTAAAGTAGTGCCATTTTCCTCTTTTTAATTCGTGGAAATTCAACACCAAATCGTCATCGGCATCATCGTATTGCTTGCAAGCTAATTCATTCAAATTTTCATCCCATAAATAAATATAGGGAAATTGCATAGTTCCTTCTTCAGCACCTATTTTCACCGTGATTTCGATGCTTGAAGTGGTAGCTAAAAAGCGAAACCACTTTCCGTAGTACAAATCGCTCTCATTGCAGGTGCCTTTTGGCTGTGGGAAAGTGATTTCCTGAGTAGCATATTCTGCATTGGCCGAACACCAGTTACGCAAAACGCCAAGCAGGGTAGCATTTGCCTTGTTATCACCTGTAGTTTGGGCAGCCGATAATGATGAAAGAATGACGAAAAGCCCAAAATAAAATGAGCGGAGCATAAAAGCAGGAATTTTTACTAAAGTAAAAAGATTCTTTAACAGCGAATAATAAAGCGCTCAATTAAACTGGTGAAAGGATTTTTTCTGCCATTTTGAGCCAAGTGTGCTCGCTAAGCACTTTTTGCTGGAAATTTCGGGCTATTTTTTCTTTTAGCGCCTYATCACTMAGCAGTTTTTTCARGGCAGCAGTTAGTTCAYTTACTGATGAGCGAATGAGTATTCCATGCACTTCGTTTTGCATCACATCTCTAACTGGAKCCACATCAGGYGCTATAATCGCCTTTCCCATGGAACCRTATTCAAATATCTTAACCGGTGAGCCATACCAGTTTGACTTGGCCATTATGCATATATCCATCAACTCAATGTAGYTGTAAACTTCATTTGAGGGTACATTGCCGATAAAAATAACTTTGTTGTCGGTGYCCAATTCATGTGCCAATTGCTTTAATTGGTCCAGTGTTTCACCATCGCCAACAATCAATAATTTTAACTCATATAAACCTTTTTCTACAAGCTGATGAAAGGCGTGAATCAAGTCATCAACTCCATGGTGGGGAAAAATGGAGCCAACAAACCCAATCACCAATTCATCTTCTGAAATGGAATACCGCACTGTCAACTCTTGTGTTTTGACTGCATCTGCTTTTGTTTTTGCCGGATCAACAGCATTTGGTGTGATCAGGATTTTTTGTTCTGCCGATGGATATTTTYCAGAAAAATATTTTTTCAAAGCCGATGACACTACGACCACTTGTGATGTGTTTTCTACTTGCTGCTGCTCTCTTTGAGCCGCTTTTTTGAACAGCAGTGATTTCCCTTCCAATTCAGTTTTTTCTTCTGTGTATGGTGCATTGATTTCCAAGATGTGCTTTACTTCATATTTCTTCGCTGTTTCAACTCCCGATATCATCATGTAAAAACCTCTTTCGTAGATTAAATCAGGTTTTTCTTTTTTAACCAGCAGTTCAAGCTTTTTTGCTGCGGTTTTATCGAAGCGAATCAAATCAATGTCTTTGAGCGATTGCCAAATTCGGGTTGGTGTGAGTGATTTTATAGCTTTTTTTGGCAGCGACTCATTGAATTGGATGGACATATCATCCCTTTGCTTTTCTTCACCGCCCATAATGCATGTAATCACTTCATGCCCCAGTTC
This sequence comes from Flavobacteriales bacterium, assembly GCA_002746335.1. Taxonomy (GTDB): domain Bacteria; phylum Bacteroidota; class Bacteroidia; order Flavobacteriales_H. Next base: position 17,924 of record NVWW01000077.1, read on the forward strand.
TCTGAAAGCATTTATCATTTCACGCATGTGGGTGCCATACCCCGCAGGATCGGACAAGTTGAGGTTTGGGTGTGGAGAATAGTAGAGGATTTTCATAATTGATTGAGCAAAGCTACCAGCTCCACTAGGTGTTTTACTTAAAGTATCGAATAACCTTATCAGCTTTAGGAAACCCCAAGATGCTGTACAGGTATAAATATTGTTTTGTAGTTGCACCTATTGCTTTGGGAGAGAACTTTTCGCCACGCAGTAATTTATCGTATAAGGAAATAGCTTGCATTTTATCATACTTGTATAACATACGTATTGCATTAAACATTTCCTGTAAAGCAATTTCTTTGAGGTTGCGGTTAAGTTTTCCTGTTTGACTTAGGTGCTGGTAAATTTCTCTTCTTAAAATAATGTATTGTGTCCAGTTTTTATCCAAATTGGTGTTCGAAATAGATGTCTTTCTGTTTTTGATATAAGTTTTAGGGTTGTCGTCATATATCACTTTTCCGCCATTTTTCATAATGCGAAACATTAGGTCATATTCCTGGCTGCTTTCAAGCTTTTCATTCCAGCCGCCAATATCCTTAACGGCATTTTTCCTCCACAAATTCGCACTTGTTATGCCAAGATATGATTTGAAAAGCCCTTCCCAAGGATCTTTAATAGCAGAAATGTGTTCTGTTTTATTATCAGCTTTATATTTATAATAATCTGCAATGAGTAGGTGTGGCCTTTTGCGCTGGTTTAAAATAAGTTGCACCTGCTGGTCAATTTTAACGGGTTGCAATACATCGTCTGCATCAAGAAACTGGATGTATTCGCCTTTTGCTATTTGCAACCCCATATTTCTGGCGTGAGGAGCTCCAGCATTAGCAGCAATTGAGATTACGTTAATCTTATTAGTTTCCTGTTTTAAGCCGGTCAGTATCTCAAGCGTCCGGTCTGTTGAACCATCGTTAACACATATAATTTCTATATCTTGATAATACTGATTTAAAACTGAATTCACACACTTTTCAATATACTTTTCAACATTAAAGCACGGAATTATTACGGATACTTTCATTCTTTTTCAGTTAGAGTGTTTGGCTATGGAAGCATGATAATTGACCGACTAACCTACTGAAAAGTTGAACTACAGGGTCTCTTATTGGTTGTAAGTGAAGTGCAATAAACAAAACAGGCATTGCTATTAGCATTTTTTTAAAGAGGACTAGAACTAGTTGTTATGTTATTTTTTCACAAATAGAAAATCAACTGCACTAATTTTTTTTGAAGCCCTTTTACTAATAGTCAATGCTCCTTTACAATCAAAATTACTCTTACTCATTAATTCAAGTAACTCATAAAAAGAGAAATCTGATTTATACGGTGTGGTAAACATATACTCAATAAGGCAAATTTCGGTTTGTCTTAATGCATTTATGCCATTTTTTAACACATTTAATTCGTTGCCTTGGGTATCTATTTTTATAAAAAACGTCTCATTAATCAACGAGTTTTTTTCGATGTACTTATCGAGGGTAATTGTATTCACTGTAGTTTTTTTTAATAAATCGGGGTTGTCCCAAGGAAATTCATCTTTAAGAATTTCATTTTCAGACTCAACAAGACTATTCATTGAGTCGTCTTGGTGTAGATAGAAAGTTGCTTGACCTTCTTTATTCGATAAAGCAATGTTCTCTACGATTATATTGTTTTTTTTGTTGTTGCTTTCAATGATTCCTTTCATCTCTTTATTCGGCTCAAAACATATCGTTTTATCAAAGCTAAAAACAGCATTGGCAGCTTTGGAAAACAATCCTATATGTGCACCGATATCCATAAGGATATTGGCGTTACATTGATAGTTTTTGATTGTCTCCATTGTTTCAATTAATTCAATTGGTAATTTCCTCAAATCGGAATCATACAATTTGTTTCTTTCAAGTGCTGAACTTAAATTTTCTTTTTCTACAAAAGATTTTGCCCTATAATACATGCTTTTTTTTAGATTCATAATTGTCTTTTTTTTGAACTTTACCTATCACCTGCCGTCTATGTTGGGGAAGTGTTGGGTTATGAAAAGAATTTTTCTCACTCTTGAATGAATAAAAAATCCACAGACGAAATTTCACCTGATGGGCGATAGCTGATTGTTAACGGGCCTTTGCATGTGAATCCTATATAATCCATAAGATATTTAAACTTATAGCCGATTTTATAAGTATAGACAAACATGTGTTCTACTACGCATATTACGGATTGTTCAAGGTTTTTTTCTCTTTTTTTCAAAGTATCAAGCTCATTGCCTTGTGTATCTAATTTTAATAGTATGTTTTCACCGGAGATATCGTGTTTTGAAACCAGCGCATCCAGTATGGTAACACTAATTGTTTTAAAMATCTGAAGATATTCTATGGGAATATTACTGCTATCAGAAAGATTGAACTGTTTTKCGATTGATTTTCTCTTGTRYTCTGCTACAAAACTGTGGGCTTTGAAATATAGCTTTTCTTTTATTGACATTCAATTGCAGTATTGGTAAATGGATGTATAAGGCATGTCCCGATGAATAGTATTATTATAGTTGAAAATGTTTCAGCCATGCGCCAAAACTGATTGTTCTAAAATATTTTTTATGATCCTGAAATTTGCCATTTGCAGGTAAATACTTACTGAAATTTGATTCTGCTACTATCTCCACATATTTATTTAGTTGTTTTTCATACTTTGAAATCCAGTAATTCTGAAGTGTTGTAAATCCTTTTTTATCCTTTCTGTACCTTATGTAATCAGGCACAAAGTTAGCTGCTTTTTACTGGGATGTTTTTTGATTCTCCTGAACTGCTGATGGCCACCAGCAAATCATTTTCTGTATAATGAACTTCCAACCACTTTGCCATTC
>NVWW01000078.1 GCA_002746335.1 Flavobacteriales bacterium
ACAAACAGGTTCTCGGTACGCTCTTATACAGTATTTCACTCAACATCCCACGTGCGGCTGGTTATCCACGAACGGTGCGAATTTCGCAATTTACCGCCCTTGTTCGCGTTGAATGGTGCGATTAGGTGAATTGTGAAATTGGTGTTCGTGGTGTCCTTTTTGCGATACTTTTTGTACAAACAAAAAGTATCATAAGAAAAACAGATTTTCTTGACTTTCTCCTGTTTTTTGCAGGAAGTCCAAGTTAAAGAAAAGCGAAAGGCTAACACGATATAAAAATAATGCTACTTTAGTGCTAAATTGAGAGTTAGTAAAAGAAGCTAAGGTCATAATACCAACCAGAATGAAAAGACACGCCATTTTAATATGCTCCGCGCTTGCTTGTTTCTTAGTAAGCAGTTTTAACCTTCATGCACAAGATGATATCCTCGAAAAACTGGATACCATTGCCATTGTAGATCAAAAAATCATGATGCCTATGCGAGACGGCATTCGTTTGGCAACAGACATATATCGCCCTAAAACCGATGAAAAAGTACCCATTATTTTCTCCAGAACACCTTATAATTTTAACTCCTGGGGAGATGGGAAGCAAAAAACCAGAACAGCACAGCGTGCTTACGAAGCCGTAAAAAGAGGTTATGCCTATGTCGTTCAAAATGAACGTGGGCGTTACTACTCTGAAGGCGAGTGGGATATTTTAGGAACACCTTTAACCGATGGTTACGATGCCTTTACCTGGATGAAAAACCAAGCATGGTCTAATGGCAAAATAGGAACTTATGGTTGCTCATCTACTGCCGAATGGCAGATGGCAGTTGCGGCTTTGGACCATCCGTCTCATGCGGCAATGGTGCCGCAAGGTTATGGTGCCGGTGTAGGTAGAGTTGGCAGCTATTATGAACAAGGGAATTGGTACCGAGGAGGCGTAGAACAACTGTTATTCTTTTCTTGGTTGTATAGTGTTGAACATGATAAGTTTAAACCCAGAATTCCAGCTGGCGCGACACAAGAAGATCTCATTCGCATCTCCAGGTTTTACGATTTGGCTCCCGAAAACCCACCGGTAGATATGTCTGAAGCCTTAAAACATTTACCTATTCAAGACATTTTGAAGAACATAAACGGAAAACATGAGATTTTTGACAAAATGGTGATCCGCAAACCAAACCATGCTGACTGGTACAAAAGCGGATTATACCATGATGACATGGAATTTGGTGTGCCCAGTTTTTGGTTCAACTCATGGTATGATGTCTCTATTAGTCCAAACCTGGCGTTATTTAACCATGTGCGGAATAATTCAAAAGATGCTATAATTAGAGACAACCAATATTTGATAATTGCTCCAACTTTACATTGTGGTTATACCAGGGCAACCGAAAATACCATTGTTGGCGAGCGTAGTGTTGGTGATGCAAGACTTAACTATGATGAGCAAATTTATGCCTGGTTTGATTTATGGCTAAAAGGTGAGCAAAACGATTTTAAAGAGAAAACCCCTAGGGTTCAGTATTACACTATGGGTAGTAATAAGTGGCAATCTTCGGAGACTTGGCCTCCGGAACAAACTAAACTAACTACCTATTACTTAAACAGTGGTGGCAAGGCCAATAGCTTTTATGGAGATGGAAAGCTAACCACTACTAAAGCTGAAAACGATAACCCAGATGGGTTTACCTATGACCCCATGCAACCGGTACCATCTCATGGAGGCAATGTGTGTTGTACAGGAAATGCAGTAAAAGGCGGTGCTTTCGATCAACAACAAATGGAAACCAGAAATGATATTTTGGTTTACACCACAGATGTTTTAAAAGAAGGTGTGGAAGTTTCAGGTTTTATTGAATCGACACTATACGTGTCTTCAGATGCAAAAGACACCGATTTTACGATTAAATTGATCGATGTGTATCCTGATGGAAAAGCATATAATTTGGATGAAACAATACAGCGTGTAAGATATCGTGAAGGTTATGATAAAGAAGTGTTTATGGAGAAAGGTAAGGTCTATAAAGTAGATTTAACACCCATGGCTACGAGTAATTATTTTAAGAAAGGACATCGCATTCGTATCGAAATATCCAGTAGTAATTTTCCTCGTTTTGCACGTAATTTGAATACCGGAGGTAATAACTATGATGAAAAAGAAGGTGTAGTTGCTCATAAYAARGTGCATCATTCTTCAAAATATACATCTCAAATAAGGCTACCAATGATTTCTRATTAAAGAAAAATAMGACCATAAACTGTTCACGYCYCCWGTTAATACCTAAAATCTGTACTTTAGCACTCAACAATTTGATAATCAAACTTGTAAACTACTTAACTTAGCTTCTTATATTTGCTCATCCGATAAATTTAGGTATAGCCTTCAGAACATGACCACGCCCAAGAGGCGGGTTTTAAGTTGAACTAAAACCTCATGCCACGTATTCAAATCAACGGGGTAACTATTTACTACGAAGAACAAGGAAGTGGAAATGAAACCATTGTCTTTGCACATGGCTTGCTCTTAAACTTAAACATGTTTAACGAACAGGTTAACGCGCTCAAAAGCCGTTATCGCTGCGTTGCTTATGATTTCAAGGGTCAGGGGAAAAGCGAAATAACCGACAATGGTTATGACATGGAGACACTTACGCTCGAAGCAGTAGAATTGATTGAAAARTTGAATTGCGGACCTTGTCATTTCGTGGGTTTATCAATGGGAGGTTTCATCGGRCTTCGATTGGCAATTCGGCATCCTCATCTTTTGAAATCTTTAATTTTGATGGATACCTCTTCAGATCCTGAGCCAAGAAAAAACYTATTAAAATACAAYGTTTTAAATTTTATMGCACGGTGGTTTGGCCTCAAGRTGGTTATTAACAAGGTGATGCCCATCTTATTTGGCGAATCATTTTTAACTGACCCTGATAAAGATGAAATTAAAACAGATTGGGAAAAGACAATCATTTCCAACCATCGTATCGGAATCACCAAGGCTGTTAAAGGGGTAACAACAAGAAAGGGAATAACGGATGAATTGCATAAAATTAACATACCTACTTTAATTTTAGTTGGTGAGATGGATACGGCAACTGTACCCGAAGAATCCAAAAAAATGCACTCCCTAATAAAAAATTCTGAGTTTAAAATTATTCCAAAGGCAGGGCACTCTTCAACCATTGAAGAACCACTGACAGTAAATAATGCGATGGAAAAATTTATGCGACATTTCGAACCGGTCACCACTTGATGATGCGGTTACTGTTATCGTCAATTTTACCCTTTTCGTCTTAGCTTTTCAATAATCAGGCAAAAACATGTGGTTTTTTATTCTTCGAATTTTTTTTTCGGTATATTTGTATAGTATGCTTGCATAACGAATTCGCGTTCAATTTCAAATTAAATCTAAACTTCTATGGCTGCCTACCAAGTAAAAGACAAGTCGTTTGCTACCATTGACGAATATTTCGATTACATGGCCGAAACCTTCGGCTATACGGCTTATCACCGCTCTTTTACTAGCGACACGGTTGATTCAGATGGGCTGAAACTTCACTTGGATATTTACGAACACGACAAAAATGCGCCTACAATTGTATTGATTCCAGGAACCGCACTCTATTCCCTTTGTTATGTAGAAATCATGTATAAATTAGGCGTACACGGTTTTAACTTTGTGGGCTTTGACCCGCGTGGGCACGGTCGTAGCGAAGGCACGCGAGGAGATTACACGATTGAAGAGATAATGGCCGATGCACAAAATGTAATTACATACGCCATCGATCGTTTCAACCCAAAAGTTTCGTTGATGGGCAGCAGCCAGGGAGGCATTGTGGCATTTTACCTCGCAGCAATAGAAGAGCGTATCCAAAGCGTAATCTGCCAGAACTTTGCCGACCTCACCGACACCGACACAATGAACCTATCTCGTTATCCCAATCTAACAAAATTCATCAAACCACTGCTGCTTGGTTTTGGGAACGGTTTATTTTCAGATGCTCAGTTGCCCATCTCAATGTATCTTGATCTCGAAAAAATCAAAATAAAGCGATTTGGCAATGCCAAAAACTTCATGGACCAAGACCCGCTTGTGCTAAAAAGCGTATCAATAAAAGCATTGCGGTCACTCACTAAAACCCCAATACCGAAAAACCCAAGTGAAATCTCTACACCTGTAATGGTATTTCAGGGAACTGACGATACCATTTTCCCCGTTGAATACACCCAAAGCATTTATGATAAGCTCACCTGCAAAAAACACTTTGAGATTTTTGAAAATATGAATCATGCGTTAATAACAGACAACGTAGAGGAAATTGTGCCACCAATTGTAGAATGGCTGAAAGAGATCTATCCCGAAAGCTAAGATTATTTAGTCAGCAATCGAACAAGCATCACCAGCAAACAAATCAGGAAAATAAAAATAGTAATGCGGTTGATGCCATGCATAAAAGTGATGTTGAGATTGCCTTCAGTGCCATCCGTACGTTTTTTGAACAACGTGCGCGGATCTAGGTAGTAGAAAAATCGTTTTAAAAACATCTTTTGATTGTTGTATATTTTATGCTAATTTACGAATTATCTGTAATGGTTCGTAATTTAGCCGATTATTTTTTCCACTTGCGAAAGCAATTAGCAATTCGTGTAAATGCAATTCCAACTCACATCCAGCTACCAACCCACCGGAGACCAGCCACAGGCCATTCAGCAATTAGAAGAAGGCATAGGAAGGAATGACAAGCACCAGACATTGCTGGGCGTGACCGGTTCCGGAAAGACTTTCACCATTGCCAATGTAATCCAACAGGTGCAAAAACCTACGCTGGTTTTCAGCCATAACAAAACCCTGGCAGCACAACTCTATGGCGAGTTCAAGCAATTCTTTCCTAACAATGCGGTAGAATATTTTGTTTCGTATTATGATTATTATCAACCGGAGGCCTACATGCCTGTAGTTGACAAGTACATCGAAAAAGACCTTGCCATCAACGATGAAATCGAAAAGCTACGCTTGAGTACCATCTCTTCCCTGCTGTCCGGCAGGCGCGATGTCATAGTGGTGTCATCCGTTTCCTGCATCTACGGCATTGGCAATCCGAAGGACTTCAATGAAAACATAATCAACATAAAAACGGGGCAAACAATTAGCCGAAACAAATTTTTGCACCAGCTAGTCAGCTCACTTTACTCTCGCACACAAAAAGATTTGGAAAGAGGTACTTTTCGAGTAAGAGGTGATACGATTGATATTTATCTGGCTTATGCAGATTACGCTATAAGAGTAGTTTTCTGGGGCGATGAAATCGAAGAAATTGCTGCAATTGAACCGGGAACAGGTATGGCAATTGAAAATCACGAAAGCGTAAACATTTACCCAGCCAACATTTTCGTAACTACACAAGATACCCTACAAGGTGCTATTCGGCTAATTCAGGACGATTTAATACAACAACTGAAGTTTCTAAAAGAAACAGGCAGACATCTCGAAGCCAAACGGCTGGAAGACCGCGTGAACTATGACATGGAAATGATGCGTGAGCTGGGTTACTGTTCAGGAATTGAAAATTATTCTCGTTATTTTGATGGAAGAAATGCGGGTGAACGGTCTTTTTGCCTGCTGGATTATTTCCCTGACGATTTCCTCATGGTCATTGACGAAAGCCATGTTACAATTCCGCAAATCCGAGGCATGTATGGTGGTGATCGTTCACGCAAGGTCAACTTGGTTGAATACGGTTTTAGGCTGCCGGCTGCTTTGGATAACAGACCACTTAAATTCGAAGAGTTTGAGACATTGATAAATCAAGTGATTTATGTGAGCGCTACACCTGCCGAATACGAACTACAATTATCGGAAGGTATAGTGGTGGAACAGGTAGTTCGCCCTACCGGCTTGTTAGACCCCGAAATCGAAGTGAGACCAGTAGGTAATCAAATTGACGATTTACTGGAAGAGGTCGCACAGCGAATTGAAAAAAAGGAAAGGGTTTTGGTAACCACCCTCACTAAAAGAATGGCTGAAGAGCTGGCCAAATACATGGCTAACCTCGACATCAAATGCCGTTATATCCACTCAGAAGTAGATACGTTTGACCGCGTGGAAATTCTGCGTGATTTGCGCATGGGCATTTTCGATGTTTTAATTGGCATCAACCTTTTGCGCGAAGGGTTGGATTTACCTGAGGTATCGTTGGTAGCTATTCTAGATGCTGATAAAGAGGGTTTTTTGCGTTCAGAAAGGTCTCTCACACAAACAGCAGGGCGTGCAGCAAGAAACATTAACGGAAAAGTCATCATGTATGCCGATAAGATCACTAATTCAATGAAGAGAACAATTGATGAGACAGAGAGAAGGCGCATAAAGCAATTGGCATACAACGAGAAACATAATATCACTCCCACCCAAATAGTGAAATCGAAAGATGACATTTTAAGACAGGCAGCAGTTGCAGGTGCAAAAACTATTATTCCAAGCGCGTATGTTGAAAATGAAACCGTAAACATTGCAGCCGATCCCGTGGTGCAATACATGAGCAAAGAACAACTGGAAAAAACCATTGAAAAAACCAGAAAACAAATGCAGAAAGCCGCTAAAGAAGAGGACTTTATGGAAGCTGCACGGCTAAGAGATGAAATGAGTGGAATTCGAGAACTTCTTAAAAGCAAACAAGATTAGGAGTAAATTGTTATTAATGAAAAAACATTTGAGAGCTTTACAACGCACAAACGTTAATCACTTATTGGTCTTAAGGTCTTCAACTTCATGCTGTAATTCTTCAATCAGTTTTTGTTGCTCTTGAATGGCTTTGAGCAGAACAGGAATTAAACCTGTGTAGTTAACTGCTTTGAAATCCATTTCGTCTTTCAGTTTACGGGGCAATAGGACATCATCAGATTCACTGAAGTCAAATATGGTCTCTTTTATCAAAAACGGGAAAGTTTTTTCCAAATCTTCAGCGAGCAATCCCAATTGCCGACCTTTTGGAAGTTGCATTTTAGCATATTTGCCTTCTTTTAAATACTCGTATGATTTCACTTGCAGTGACATTACGTCAGCCAACGCACCTGAATAATCTTCAACATTTTTCTTCAATTTTCTATCAGAAGGAAGATAAGAACCTGTTGTAAATACACTTCCATTGAAAAACCCCGCATAATTGATAGTGGCCAAAGCATCACATTCACCATAAATACCATAGTTGGCACTTCCCGTTCCCGTAGCATACCCTCTTACTCCCCGCTTATTGCCACTATTTCCAATTCCTCTTCCCTGAAGCCCAACTTTGTAAGTGCTGTTATTATCATTTGCATCAGAATATACACCATATTTATTGCCCGTAACTCCCGTACCATCCAAATGACTGATATAAATTGCCGCAGAAAAAGCGGTATGGGGTCCCATTTTCATTAATAGTGCATGTTGAGTAGCAATAGTGCTATTGGTGATTTCCATAACATAAAGTGCATCCGGGCTGCTTGTGCCAATCCCAACCTTACCTTCAACGATAAGCCCATTAGCAAGCGCAGTGTTTGTGCCCGAATAACTTGCTCCAATTGCTACGCTTCCCCCAACATCCAGTTTATTTACAGGAACAGCTACTCCTATACCCAGATTGCCCCCTGTAGTAAGCCGCATCAATTCAGTAGTTGTTACCGCCTCCCCGAAGCTAAGATGGCTTGTGGAATTCCAAATGCCGAGTGGCTGGGAATGGGAATTATGAATTAATAACAAGAAATTAAGAATGAAAAACAGACTAAAAAAGAAAGTTCTTTTCATGGAAAAAACCGAATAGCTAAACGGTAAAGTTAATCTTTCTTATGAAAAATCGATGAAAAAAGCCTTCAAAGAAGAGGGTTTTATGGAAGCCGCACGGCTAGGGGATGAAGTGAGGGAATTGAAAAAATTAATGCGCAGTTGACAATTCATGTCATTCTGTTCTCCGTATTCATCGCATGATTATGAGTCGGTTTTTGTATTTTATTGCTGTGTGCCAACTTTTAGCTTTTACTTTTCTGACTTCAATTCCAGAATTTCCTCTATTCTTTTTATGTTTGCTTTGAGCTGTTCAACTTCTGTTTTTGTTTTTTCCATATCGCTGTTTTTAAATTTCAATCCTGCATTTTCTTTTTCCAAAGCAATCATTCTTTGTTCCAAGCTGTCAATGATTTGTTGCTGCTCTTTGATGGCTTGCAGAAAGTAAAATTGCAATTTGTTATATCTTACAGCTTTAAAACCGTCTTCGTCTTCAGTTACCATATCTGGAAACAGTTTTTCCACATCTTGGGCAATCAATCCGAAGCTTTGCGAAGTTCCAAAATGCCTTTCAGGATACTTATCTGAGCGCCACAGGAAATAAACGGGCTGTAATTGAACAAGTTTATTCAATGAATTAGAGAACGGTTCAATACTCACTTTCAGCCGCCTGTCAGATGAGCAAGTTCCAGCTATAACGGTGCCGTCAGCATCTTTCACGCAACCAAGCGTTCCTGTTCCTATACGGATGTCACCAACAACATGTAATTTGTCAGATGGGCCACCAGCGCCAATACCCACATTGCCGTCCTCTATAACAAATTTAGTAGTCGTACCTCTCAATCTAAAATCCCCATTCGCTATTAATATGAAGCGTGCATCGTAATCGTTGATGTTATCATTAAGAAAATCAATATAAGAAAAGCCGGCATTTTTTACCAACTCAATATGGGCGCTGCCTCCTGCATCCATTCCAATGTGAACGCCATCGGAAAGGCCGGTAAAAGCGCCCCCGCTTCCAACCACATGAAGCGAGTTTTGAGGACTGGTAGTGCCAATGCCCACATTGCCTTGAAAGTAGTTTTTGCCGCCCTCAAAGTAACCGGCAAACCCAGAAGCGCTATTTACTCTCCCGTGTACACCATAAGTGCTTCCGGTCCCTGCAATGGCATATCCGTACACGCCTTTTCCAGAAGTTCCGCTGGAAACACCATATATCCCGTTGCCGGATGAACCGGTGGCCGTACCATAGCTTGCCGTACCGGTGGCATTTGAATTTTGTGCAAAAATTGTATAGCTGCCGGTTCCGTTTGCATCAATAGGATATATAGGATTGTTCATGCCGATGCCCAACGCACCATAGCTGGTAAAAACAATAGTACTGTCGTAGATGGTATTTAAATCATTGGAAAAAATGAAGAGAGAATCACGTATTCCACCTCCCTGTACATCAAGTATGCCTGCCGGGTAAATACTGCCAATACCCAAATATCCGTTGAAATCCATCCTTAGAAAATCAATACTAGTAGATGCATCTCCGATAAGCAAATCGCCAGTGCTCGGGTCATTCCAAATACCAATGGATTGGGCGTTGGAACGTTGAATTGAGAAAATGAAATTAGAAATTAAGAATAAAAGAAATAGTAAAGTTTTTTTCATTAGGAATAAGGAAAAGAGAAACAAAAGTGTAAAGTTAATGATTCTTTTTTTTGTAAAGGAAAACAGTAAAAGAGGCTAACGAAGTAAAGCTTTCCGTAAGACGGATGCAGGATTTCCTAGCCAAACTCCATTAGTCTAAAGGAATCTGTGGAGATACACTATGGAATAAACTCATCAACTATTGGTGAAATTTCGCTTTGCAAACGGTAAATATCGAATTTTAAACTTACTATAATCAATACGCAGAAATGGCATAGGTTATAAAAGTATTGTGTCTGAAAATCTCAATTTTGTATGAAGTGAAATCACCCGATGATTCCTTAGCTACCCAATATTCACCATCAGCTCCATAAGCTGACCCATTAAGACCTAAAGCAGCATTAAGAGTACCACTTACACTAAAATAATACCAGGTATTAACAGTGGCGCTGATATCATCCCCTCCAACATCATCTAAGACGGTTTCGTCCCCTTTTTGGACTTTCCAGCTAACATTCCACCAAGTACCTGCTACTGTGGACCTCCATCGGGGTTGCTTATTGACATTGTCCCAATCAATTTGTATATCGCTACCACTATAGAGTGTCACTGAAATATTGGTTTTCCCTGATGAGACAAGGGCCGGAGTTTCCCAAGTAGCCAATCCAGCCGCATCAGAGGTTAATACTTTATTTACACTTGGAGCCCCACCTGTTATTTTTACTTGTCCAGCTACTTCCAATTTGGTGCTTGGGCTTGTAGTACCAATACCTACATTGCCATCATTTTGAATGGAAATCAATTCGGTTGCATCCCAGTTAATTGCCAGGCGTCCGGTTTCATTTACTGTTGTTGAGGCCACATTTTGCAGATTGAAACGATGCTTTATTTCTGCTGTTCCATCCCAATAAGATCCGGTCAAAGCGATTCTTCCACTGGAAGACTGGGAGGTTGTGCTGATTCCGTTTACTCCTATTTGCCCGATGTCGAGTTTTTCGGCAGGGCTTGCTGTACTAATGCCTACATTTCCATTACCCATCATAACTACTGAATTTACACCGGGATTGGGCTGAAAGGCAATCCAATCTGTGCTGGAGCCAGCCTTTATATACAAGTCATTGTTATTCATGTCAAAGGCCTGAACACCCCCGATAGCTATCTGACCGATAACATCGAGTTCTTCTGCTGGCGTTGCGGTACCAATGCCCACTCTATCGCCAAATACATGGTTAGTTCCATTTTCTGTTCTTAAATGCAATGAGCCTTGGCCTACTGTTGCTGCTCTGTCCGCGCTCCATAGTTGAACCATATCAGCTGGGCTTGTCGTGGGAGCCGTGCCGTTGGCAATTCCTAAAACACTGGTTGCAGAAGTGCCTAAAACAGTAGCGCCAATACCTACATTATCTGTCAATGTTGTTGGATGAATTACTGTTCCTGCATCCGTCCAACCACCCGTACCCCCACCTTGTGTGAGGTCGAATTCAGTAGCGCCTGCATTTTTGAAGTAAAGTTTGCCGTCAGATTTTTCATACAATACTCCTTTTGTAGCGGCAGGTGTAGCAGGTGCCGCAATTTCGGATATGTATATGGCGCTTCCTTCTACATCTAATTTTCCATCAGGGGTTGTAGTGCCGATGCCTACATTTCCCAAAGTGTTGATAAACATTAAAGTTACGGGAGCACCAAGATTTTCGTTAATAACGGATAGGTTCCCTGAACTGTTAACATCAAAAATCCACTCCCGGGTCGGTTGATTGCTGTGGCCTATTTGTAGCTGGTTTGGATTCACTACTGCACCTGCATATCGAATATGCAACATTCCTTCGGGATTTGTAATGCCGATGCCTACATTAGCCCCGCTGCCCAAAATCAAGCTGTTGCTCGCAGCTACCGAAGCGTTTGCGCCAATGGCAGTGGCGTTGGTTAAGGTGGCTACGGTAGCGTCAGCATTGTAGCCGATAAACGTGTTGTCGGTTCCGGTGGTAATGAAGTTACCCGCTTGGTATCCAATAGCAGTGTTGTTTCCCCCTGTGGCATTGTAGAGCGCCTCCTTCCCAAAAGCGCTGCTCTGGTTTCCGGTGGCGTTTTGATACAACGACTGGAATCCCATAGCCGTATTATACCTTCCACTGGTGTTGGTCTGCAGCGCATCGGTTCCTACGGCTGTGTTCTGCACGCCATTGCTGATAGCCGAAGGCTGGTTATTTTGGAGCGCTCTGTACCCAACAGCAACGTTATAGCTGGTATAACCGAAACCGGGGTTATACGACTGTAGACGCAGGGCGTCTCTTCCAATAGCTACATTGTTCATTGCCACCGTGTTGCTATATCCGGCTGAGTAACCCACAAAAGTATTGCTGCCAGCCGTGGTGTTTGACATGCCAGAATATCTTCCCAAAAAAGTATTATTCCCCCCGCTTGTATTAGCATTACCCGCGAAGCTTCCGAAGAAAGCGTTTTCAGAACCGGTGCTATTTGTTCCGGCAGAATAGCCCACATAGGTATTTTGCACACCGGTAGTATTGGCGTCTCCTGCACCATGACCGATAAACACATGACCACTTCCGATGGTGTTGAGCATTCCTGCAAAGCGGCCTATGAAGGTATTTTGGTTGGCAACATTATCGCGCCCGGCTTGACTGCCAATGAAGGTATTGCCAAAACGTGTGGTGCCGCTCATTCCTGCCTGGTAGCCCACATATACATTGTTGTTGGTGGTAAAATCATCAGCTGCTCCGGCACTTTCGCCAATAAAAACGGATTGGCCGGTGCCGGTTTGCCAAATATGCCCAGCCACATCAAGTAAGGCACCCGGGCTGTTGGTACCAATGCCTAAATAGCCAAAGCTGGTAAATACGATGGTGCTGTCATAGATGGTATTCAAATCATTGGAAAAAATAAAGATAGAATCTTTAATTCCCCAACCTTGCACGTCTAACATCCCAAGAGGAACTGCGCCAATCCCCAGGTAACCTGCCCCGTCAACCCGCAGAAAATTGGTGGATGTAGGCGCATCGCCAATGAGCAAATCACCCGTTGCTCCTTCATTCCATATACCGATGGGCTGGGCACTCAAGGAAAAAGTGAAGGACAAAATCAGAAAAGCAAAGAAGAAAATCCTTTTCATAGCGATGCGGGGAACGGAGAGGGTTCACTCTGTGAAACAAATTCTTCCCCGTACATCGGGGTCAGAATAGCATTTCATGGGGTAAAGGTAATGAATCTTCGGAAAAAGAAACTTACCTTCAAGGTGTTTGGTAATCTTGAAGGTAAAGTCACTATGCCAAATTTTTGGTCTTTACCTACCAAAGCAGCAGCGGTAACTGAAACTGCTGCTTGTTGTCGCACCTGAATCACTAGTAATACTACCACTACCTACTACCTTGGCACTGCCATTGGCATTGCTGTCGCCTTCCACCCATTCCCAGTTATTGATTTCTGCCGTAAGCACTAATTTATTACAGGCATAATACCATTCACTCCAAGTACAGAGGCGCGCATCGGCATCTCCACATGTTTGAGCGGCTACAAACCAAGTGGCGGCTGCCCGTTCATTGTCTTCAATACAAAATTGCTTGTTAGCCGCAGTAAACCCTGTAGGGCATTTATTTTCCCTTGGTTGCCATGTGGCCAAACCTGTTGCATCAGTGGTTAGAACTTCATCAGCTGTTGGTGTGCCCCCTGTTATTTTCACCTGGCCTGCTACTTCCAGTTTTGCACCTGGGCCTGTAGTGCCGATGCCTACATTGCCCGCATTGTCTATTACAAAAGGGGAAGCGTCACTCGATTGGTCAGCGGCATAAAATGTATGCCCTCCTAAACCTACATTTTCAATCCATAATGCGCCATGAGAGACATCCCCAATGGAATTGTTTGAGTCCCTTATATATAAGCCATGTCTCGAATTAAAGGCGACAGAAATGCCTATATATGCATCTGTAGGTAACGCAGATAAATTATTTCCCAAACCTGCATTACCAGAAACATCGAGTAATCTTGCAGGGCTGTTAGTACCAATGCCCACATTACCATTATTCAAAACAGAAACCAACTCGGTTGCATCCCAATTAATTGCCAGCCGCCCGGTTTCATTTACTGTGGTTGAGGCCACATTTTGCAGGTTGAAACGGTGCTTGATCTCTGTAGCGCCTGTCCAGTAAGAACCTGTCAAAGCGATTCTTCCACTGGAAGATTGGGAAGTTGTGCTGGTTGCCGGACTGACAATGGCTCCCAGTTCCAATTTTTCTAAAGGTACCGCGGTGCCGATGCCTACGTTGCCGCTATTGGAATTGTAGATATTAGTTCCGGTAATGGTCCAGTCTCCATCAGCCGTAGCGGTTTGCGGTTCCCATTCACTAGATATAGCATTGTAAGTCAACACCTGCCCACCTGCCGGTGCAATGGCCGATACTGTAGTGCCCTGTATAAAATACGCATCGTCATTAGCTGGTTCCCATTGGGTAGAAATAGAGTTGTATTTCATAACATTATTCGCAGCAGGGGCTATGGGTGACACCGTAATGCCCTGGATGAAGTCCGCATCGTCATTAGCAGGTTCCCACTCCGCACTGATGGAATTGAACTTGAGCACCTGCTGGCCTGCCGGGGCAATAGCTGATACCGTTGTACCTTGGATGCCCGAGACAGTCGGATTTGGATACGTTCCTGAGAGATCGCCACCTGCTGCCCCTGAGGGTATTCCTGCATCTAATTGTGTTCCGTTCCAAAACAGGTTGCCAGCCACGTTATAAAGTTTGTTGGCAGTGACTGCGGGTGCGGTAACTGCCCGAAGACCTATTCTTCCGTTTATTTCTAATTTTTCTACAGGAATAGTGCTTGTGCCTAAGGATACTGTAGCGTTGCTGTAAATAGAAACGATTTCCGTTGCATCCCAGCTAATAGCCAGCCGCCCGGTTTCGTTGGAGGTGGTAGAGGCTACATTTTGCAGGTTGAAACGATGCTTGATTTCTGCAGCGCCTGTCCAGTAAGAGCCAGTCAATGCTACTTTCCCGCTTGCAGATTGGGTGAGTGTGGAAGTAGCGGTTGCAATTTCTCCAATATCGAGTTTTTCGGCAGGCGTAATCGTTCCAATGCCAACATTATCAGTTCCTGCTGTCAAATAAACATCTGTTCCGCCATCTGTCCAACCACCACCGCTGGAAGGAACTGAGACGTTTTGCCATACTGTTCCGTCATAATGAAAAAGCGAAATGCCATCGGAGTATACATCACCAGCAGCGGGTGTGGCTGGTGCAACACTTGGCTCTAAGCGCATGGCTCCACCAACATGTAGCGGTCGCAAAGGTGTAATGCCAATGCCAAGGTTTCCGGCAGCATCAATTCGAAGGTGCTCAATGGCGGTTGAGGCAGTACCAATAATCATATCGCCACTCGGATTTTCGT
Organism: Flavobacteriales bacterium; assembly: GCA_002746335.1. GTDB lineage: Bacteria > Bacteroidota > Bacteroidia > Flavobacteriales_H. Next base: position 14,786 of record NVWW01000078.1, read on the forward strand.
TCCAGATTCCGATGGGCTGTGCACTTACATGAAAAATGAATGATGAAAAAAGGAAAGTAAAAAATATTAGCTTTTTCATAAGCGACAAGATTGGTGCGCAATAGAAAGTACCAAATGTAAGGAAAATGATTATTTTGCGCAACTATATTTTCAACCATGTTTAAAACACTACATACTGTTTTTTTCATTTTACTCTTAGCAGGTGTAATGATTGGTTTTCAATGCAAAAGCAAAAAAGCAGTAACCGGAAATATAGATGTAAAAGAAAAGGTACAACAAGCCGAAAGGATTCCTAAAATTATCGTTGACAAATCATTCAAAGGCGACTCGCTGGGTGCAATCATAAATATTGACACAGCAACGACAAAAGGTGACACATTGTTTTTAAAAGTGAGCTATAGCGGTGGCTGCAAGGAGCATAAGTTCAAATTATATTGGAATGGCGGCTACATGAAATCCATGCCACCACAGGCAAAGCTGTATCTATTTCATAATAATAACGGTGATGTTTGCCGCAGGCTAATTAAAGAAACCATTAAATTTAATGTTTCACCAATTCAATACCAAGGGCAACACACTGTGATTTTATCCGTCAATAAATATAAACAGCGAATAAAATATAAATATTGAATCATGAGAAAGTGCATTTTTTTCTTCTCCTTTTTTACTTTTTACTTTTTACTTTTTACTTCATCCCTTGCTCAGTTGAGCAAAGGAGGCAAGCCACTGAGTTTCAATGAAAATTATCAATTGAAAAAAAACGTGCCGACAGAAGTGATGCCTTCAGTTGACGTAGAAAAACTCAAGGCTGAAGACTCCATCAACGCTCAAGACAAGAGCATCCCGTGGCGCTTCGGACATAATTTTGATGTAAATTTAAACCTCCAAAATTCAGGTTTGTGGGAAACACTACCCCATGGCGATAGGATTTGGCGACTGAAAATCATTTCGCATGATGCTCTTTCAATCAACCTGCAATTTGACGATTACTGGCTGCCTGAAGGTGCCAAGTTGTTTATATACAACGAAAGTAAATCGGAAATAATAGGTGCATTCACCGACCTCAACAACAAATCTTTCCGAAAGTTAGGTACAACACCCGTTCATGGCGATAAAATCATTTTGGAATATTTTGAACCCAAAAAAGCCGCAGGACTTGGCACATTGAACATTTCGACCGTTACACATGCCTATCGCGACATTTTTTCGCTGGCAAAAGGACTTGGTGACAGCGGACCATGCAACAACAACGTGGTTTGCCCCGAAGGCGATAACTGGCGCGACCAAATTCGTTCTGTAGCTATCATCATTGTAGGAGGCAATTCAGGCTGCACAGGAGCACTCATCAACAACTCATGCGAAGACGGCACCCCCTACTTCCTCACTGCCAACCATTGTCTTGGCGGCAGCACAAGCACCTGGGTTTTCCGTTTTCACTGGGACAGCCCTACCTGCTCGTCCACCGGTAATGGGCCTACGAATTATACAATTTCAGGGGCAACCCTGATGGCCAGTAATGGTGGATCGGATTTTGCTCTGCTTGAATTGAGCACCCAAATTCCCGATTCGTTCAATGTATTTTATGCCGGGTGGGACAGATCGGGTACCAACCCAACCTCGCAAACTGCCATTCACCATCCATCGGGAGATGTGAAAAAGATTTCTTTTGACTATGACCCTGCTGTTTCCACAACATGGAGCAGCGCGCAAGTTTGGGAAATCACCCAATGGGAAGATGGGACTACTGAGCCCGGTTCGTCCGGCTCGCCTCTTTTCGACCAAGATGGAAGAATCATCGGGCAGCTTTTTGGTGGGGGAGCATCGTGCGGCAACATTACTGATGACAACTACGGTCGGGTTAATGTTTCATGGGACAATGACCCAACACCTTCAAAACAACTCAAATACTGGCTAGCTAATTGCGATACTTCCGTGCAAGAAATTGACGGCTATGATCCGAACGCTCAATCCGTGGCCAATGACGCTGCGGCACATTCGGTTTTGGATATTCAACCACTGCTTTGCGGCAACACCATCCAGCCAAAAATTATATTTAAAAACAAGGGTTTGGATACTCTTATCAGTCTAACGATAGTATATGATTTGGATGGAAACGTTCTCGATTCGGTTTTATGGTCGGGAACATTGGCGCCCAACACAACTGACACTGTTTCTGTTCCGATAATCAGTATTGCTAACGATGGAAGTCATACATTTACTGCAACAGTTAAAAATCCGAATAATTCTGTTGATTCTAACGCTGTGAACGATTCAAAAACGGTTTCTTTTTATGCTATTACAAATTCAACTGACGTGAGTTTCACACTCAACCTCGATGATTGGGGCTCGGAAATTTCATGGAGCATCACCGATACAACCGGAATCATAGTCCATTCAGGTGGCGGCTATGCCGATAATCCGGGCGGGGAAACAATTACCGATACACTTTGCCTTTCCAAGAATGCCTGCTATACTTTCACCATTGATGATTCCTTTGGTGATGGGCTGAGCGAACCGAATGGAAGTTATTTATTGCAAGATGCTAATGGCGACACACTCGCAAGCATTATCAACGTGAATTTCGGAAATCAAGAAATCAACACTTTTTGTGCGATTGATTCCAGTGTTTCAATTACTGAAAATGCCAATAAAAAAGATTTCGTCATTTACCCCAATCCAGGCAGTGGGATTTTTAACTTACGATTTCCAATGTATGGTTTACGACTTGAAAAAACGGGAATTTCCATTTATAATGTACTGGGCGAAAAGGTTTATTCGAACTCAGAATTCAAAGTTCTGAATTCTGAAATTAACCTTTCTTCGCAACCAAAAGGAATTTACTTCATAGAAGTAAAAACCCCAGGTTGGTCAATAGTAAAAAAATTAGTGCTTTCTGATTAATTGCCACCCAAAATCAAAGGCAGGCCGTCTTTTCCACCGCCTACCACCACTACTTTGGCATTTTCAGAATTAGCCAATTCCAATGTCGCCTCAATACCTTTCCAGCGCAATAGTTTTTCAGTGATGCTTTGGTTCACAATTTCCTGGAATTTTCGCACACCTTCCGCTTCAATCATTTTTCTTTCAGCCTCTTTGCGCGCCCGTTCCAATTTGAATTCATATTCCAATGCCGCCTGCTCTTCCTTGAGTTTTCGGTTGATGGCATCCATCAAGGTTTGCGGAAGCAGAATGTTGCGAATAAGAACATCTTCCAACTCCAAATAATTTTTTGCTAAAATTAATTTAAGCGCTTCGGTAATTTGCTCTTTTACTTCCCTTCTCTTGGTCGTGTTTATCTCCTCAGGGTTGTGTCTTGCAATCACTTCCCGCAAGGCCGAACGGATACCAGGCTTAATAATTTTTTTCTCATAAGTTGGCCCATTTTTATCGTGCAGGTATCCGATCTTATCTGCGACAGGGTGGTAGAGAACAGTGAGGTCCATGGTAATCGAGAGTTGGTCTGCTGAAAGGGCTGCCATGGATTCCAGCACCTCTCGCTGCCTGATCTCATAAACAATCATATCGTTCCACGGGGCAATGAACTGAAACCCTTCATAATACACTTTTTCTTTATCCAACCCTTCCCCAAACTGCTTGAAGATGATTCCGGCATGTCCGGGTTGAATAGTTATCGTCATTTTCGAACCGAAAATGAATAGAAAAAGGATAATGCCTACGATAACGATGATTGGCGTTAATTTTTTGATGTCTAATTGTGGTTGTTCGTATTGCTGTGCCATGATTTAAAATTTTAAGAGGTTAAATAAAATAATAAGCGAGCAAAAGTAGCATAATCACATCAATTAAAATACCCGTGCAACTTTCAATTATAAAAATTGTCATTTTGTGAGGCAACCTTCGCTTTGCTTTACGTCAAAATAAGCGAAACTTTCCCACCGGAAAGTGTTTTTTTTGTGCTTATGGTTAAAATAATAGCGCAAGTTTAATCGGGATTAATTGCTTGTTTCTCTGAAAAAAACTATACTTTTATGCTTTCAATTGAATTTTCAACTTTAATAATGATGAAGCTAGTCATATTGAAAAGCCGCAATTTGCTTGTTGCAATTGCGCTTTACGCTGTTTCTCAAACTGCGTTTGCTCAAGACAACGTAGGCATAGGAACCAATACCCCTGACGCCAGCGCTATACTCGAAATTCAAGCCACCGATAAAGGCGTTTTGGTTCCAAGAACCGATACCAACACCGTAAACGTAGCAGGAGCACCTGCAACAGGCTTGTTAATTTACCAAAACGGAGACAATACTTTCTACTACTTTGACGGAACCAAGTGGAAGCCCATGGGTTCCACTACTCAAGGCCCAATAGGCCCTACCGGAGTTGCGGGTACAGCAGGGACCCCAGGCGCTCAAGGACCAACTGGAGTAGCCGGAGTTGCAGGACCAACTGGAACAGCAGGAGTTGCTGGGCCAACTGGAACAGCAGGAGTTGCTGGGCCAACTGGAACAGCAGGAGTTGCAGGACCAACTGGAGTAGCGGGAGTTGCAGGACCAACTGGAGTTGCTGGAGTTGCTGGGCCAACTGGAACAGCAGGAGTTGCAGGACCAACTGGAACAGCAGGAGTTGCAGGACCAACTGGAGTAGCGGGAGTTGCAGGGCCAACCGGAGCGCCAGGAACCAATGGAACAAACGGAACCAATGGAACAAACGGGACAAATGGAACCAATGGTGTTGACGGAACTACAGGGCCAACCGGAGCGCCAGGAACCAATGGAACAAACGGGACAAATGGAACCAATGGTGTTGACGGAGCAACAGGGTCAACAGGGTCTATAGGCCCTACAGGAACAGGAGTAGGAATACCAGGACCGACAGGGCCAACCGGAACGCCAGGAACCAATGGAACAAACGGAACCAATGGGACAAATGGTGTTGACGGAGCTACAGGGCCAACCGGAGCGCCAGGAACAAATGGAACCAATGGTGTTGACGGAACTACAGGGCCAACCGGAGCGCCAGGAACAAATGGGACAAATGGAACCAATGGAACAAACGGGACAAATGGAACCAATGGAACCAATGGTGTTGACGGAGCTACAGGGCCAACCGGAGCGCCAGGAACCAATGGGACAAACGGAACCAATGGAACAAACGGGACAAACGGAACCAATGGAACTAATGGTGTTGACGGAGCTACAGGGCCAACCGGAGCGCCAGGAACCAATGGAACAAACGGGACAAACGGAACCAATGGAACCAATGGTGTTGACGGAGCTACAGGGCCAACCGGAGCGCCAGGAACCAATGGGACAAATGGAACCAATGGAACCAATGGAACAAACGGGACCAATGGAACCAATGGTGTTGACGGAGTTACAGGGCCAACCGGAGCGCCAGGAACCAATGGGACAAACGGAACCAATGGAACAAATGGGACAAACGGAACCAATGGAACAAACGGGACCAATGGAACCAATGGTGTTAACGGAGCTACAGGGCCAACCGGACCTGGCATCACAGCAAGCTCACTTGCCTTTTCTGAAACAACCACCCTGTTTGGAACACCAACAATCATAAAAACAGTGGTAATTACAAGCGCTGCAGGTGACGAAATATTTTTGCACGGTGAAGCAGATTACAACAAAACAGGTGGAACCGCTTTTTTTGCATTAGGGCTTTACAGAAACGGTGTGGAAATACACGAAGTCGCTGCCTTTTCTTCAAATGGAGCTGATAACAGTGTTCACACACAATGGGTGGATACACCCGGTGCAGGAACGTGGACTTATACAATTAGATGGACTGTTGGGGCAGGATCGGCCGCATTTTACGGAAGTGGATTAAGAGTTATTGTTTTCCCTAATTAATAATTAATTCTCAAATACAAAGTCATGAAAAAAACTATAGCGTTGTTTTTATTGGCGTTCATTCATCTATCCTTTTTTGCACAACGTTCAATTGATAAAAA
>NVWW01000079.1 GCA_002746335.1 Flavobacteriales bacterium
GGTAACTTGTCATACGCACGGCCAAAAAGGTCAACTGCATTTTTTGGTTTCATAAAGTCATAGCGGTGGTAGATGAAGCCCTCTTCGGTTTTCTCGATGGTGCCGAGGGGTTCACGGTTTTGGTTGAGAATCATCACTTTTGCCTCAATGTTTGGGTCTTTCAGTTTGAAGGTGTAATTGTTGTCAGGCGGAAGGTTTTTGAGCACGAAATTTCCTTTTTCATCAATGTATGCGGTATAGACAATCTCACCGTCTTCGTTGACTAAATACACTTTCATTCCGGGTGTGATGTCGCCAGGTAATTTTTCATAAACCTGCCCGAAAAAGCTCATCGTAATCATGGTTGCATCGTCTTCGTCTTTTGCSTGCTGMAGAGTAATTYWTGATGACTTGTCAGWGGCAAGTGTTTCGTAAACAAATTCGCCACTTTCGTCTTTTTCAATTTCTKCTAAYGTTCCRTTTTCTTCATCYATCACCATCAGCTTGAAATCTACATCTTCTTCTTTTAGTTTGAAAATGTAGTTGTAGTCTGGAGGCAGGTTTTTGAACTCGAAATTTCCTTTCTCATCAATGTAAGCGGTATAGATAATCTCACCATCTTCATTGACTAAATATACTTCCATTCCTTGTGTGATGTCGCCAGGCAACTCTTCATACACTTGCCCGAAAAAACTCACTGTCATAATGTTTGCATTGTCTTCGTCTTTGTTTTCCAGCATGGTAACTTCTGTCTTGTCGGCAGTGAGTGTTTCATATACAAAATCGCCTTTTTCATTTTGCTGCATTGACGCTTCATCACCTTCTTCATCTAAAATGAATACCTGAAAATCAACGTCAGCGGCTTTTAGCTTCACGATGTAATTTTGGTCTGGTGGCAGGTTTTTGAACTCGAAATTTCCTTTTTCGTCAATCACGGCAGTATAAATAATTTCGCCTTTGTCATTTACCAAATACACTTCCATTCCTGGAGTGAGGTCACCTGGTAACTTGTCATACGCACGGCCAAAAAGGTCAACTGCATTTTTTGGTTTCATAAAGTCATAGCGGTGATAGATGAAGCCCTCTTCGGTTTTCTCGATGGTGCCGAGGGGTTCACGGTTTTGGTTGAGAATCATCACTTTTGCCTCAATGTTTGGGTCTTTCAGTTTGAAGGTGTAATTGTTGTCAGGAGGGAGGTTTTTGAGTACGAAATTGCCCTTTTCATCAATTGTTGTGGTATAGATGATTTGTCCTTGGTCATTCAAAACATAGAGCTGCATGTCAGGGGGTATGTCACCCGGCAGTTTTTCAAACACTTGCCCGTAAATAGTGAGTATGCTGAGTTTTTCGTCTTGAGCCAATAAGGTAGGGAGCTTGTTGTAAACTTCTGCCGGAAGGGCATGAAAAATGAAAAAACCCTTTGATTTTTGCGATAATTGAATAACTTTCTCACCTTGTTCGTTCACGAGATAAACCCTTGATTCATCGATGAGTTTCACATCATCTTGGTCAATCACTACTATGTAGTCCTCATTGGGCTTGAGGTTTTTGAACTCGAAGTTTCCTTCGTCATCGGTGTTAGTGATGGCGATTTCTACGTTGTTGGCATCAAGCAGGCGGACTTTGGCATTTTTGGCAGGATTGAGTTCGCTGTACATGAACAACCCCTTAATGGAAGTGGATTTTTCTTTTGGCAGCATTTTGAAAGTGTAGATGTCGTCTGCTCCCTTGCCGCCTTCTCTGTTCGAAGAGATGTAGCCGGTAATGCTATCTATAAATACAATACCAAAATCATCGGTAGAGGAATTGAGTGGCTCGCGGAGATTTTCGGGGTCATTCCACTTTGCGTTGATTTTTTTAGCAGAAAAAATATCAAGACCGCCATAACCTGTGTGGCCGTTGGATGAAAAATAGAGTGTGCCGTTTTTGTGGATATAGGGGAATATTTCGTCTCTTGCCGTGTTGATGGTAGGCCCTAAGTTTTGGGGTTTGCTCCAGCTATTGCCTTCGCGCTTTGAAACATACAGGTCTTTTCCTCCTTGTCCGCCAGGCATGTCTGACACAAAATAAAGCCACTGCCCGTCAGCCGATACGGACGGATGCGCAAATGAGTGATTTTCATCATTATGCTCAAACGATTCGGCTTTTTGCCATTTCTTTCCCTTTTTCTGTGAAATATAAAGCTGTGGCTTATTGGTGTAGTTCTTGCCTTTTCTCAAGTTGCTTACCCGTGTGAAAATGGCTTCATTTTGCTGGTTGTCGAAAGCAATGGGGCCATTGTGGTATTCATCATTGATAGCGGGTGAAAATAATTTCGGCTTGGTGAAAGTGCTATCTGTATTTTGGTCAACATAGTAAACGGATAGATAAGGGCGCTGCGTCCAGCCGTAATCTACATTGTCGTTCACATAGTTATTGTTTCGTTCTGATACGAAGGCAATACCCCCGTTATAAGGCACCGGGCTGAAATCGGAAAATTTGGTGTTGACTGCCTCTACGTTTTCAACCTTGAACTGCGGTTTCTTGGCGCCCCAGCTCATTAATTCATCAACAGAAAGCATGAAGTCCTGCGCGCTTATGTTTGGGTTCTTGATGGCGTACACCACAAACACTTCCTTAACTTGCTTGAGCTTTTTGTTTTTTTTCAACACCTCGGTATAATACTGCAGCAACTCAATGTTGGTGCTGTCTTGTTTCAGTGCTTTTTCGTACAGCGTTTCTGCTTTGGTGTAATCATGCGTGAAGCGGTAACATTCGGCTAGTTGTATGGTGATTTCCTGTGTGTGGTTTTTCTTATAAGCCTTCTCATAAAAAGGAATTGCTCTTGCGTATTCTTTATGCTCGTAATGGTGGTTGGCACGGCCCAGTTGGGCAAAGGAAAGCGTTCCCGTAAAAAGAGAAATGAAAAGACAAATCGCCAAGTGTTTTATGAGTTGCTTCCTGTGGTTCACTTTGCTTTTAAGTTGTCTTAATGCTTCCAGTTAAAAGTATCTTGGCGACAAAACTTTTGACTTTAACAATTGCAAATCGTAGCCTATGAACAGTTCGTGCGAGCCGATGTTGTGTTTTTGCAGCGCATTAAAAATATAGTCATAAGAATACCCCACCCTGAAGTTGTCGCTGATGTCGTATTCGGCCATGAATACTAAGCCGTAATTGGTACGTAAGGAAACTCCCACCCAAAGCGCTTTTTTGAACCAGAAACTGAGGTTGAGGTCGGTGGAACCCAATTTGCCTCTTGTTGCCTTAAACAAGATGGACGGTTTGAACGTAAGTTGGTCACTGAGTACAAAAGCGTAGCCCATTGTTCCTGTGAAATAACTCGCCAAACTGGATCCGTATTGAACGCTATCAATGGTTAGTGTGGTGCTGCCTACATTTCCGATGGTTGGCTGATTGATGTGTGAAATAGCAATGCCTGCGTATAACATATTGGTGTGGAAACGCATTCCGAAATCAAAACTCGGCACCCAGTAATTAGTTTTTTCGAGCAATGGGTGATATTCGATATCTTTGTAATCGATCTTTTCCCAATTGAAACGGTAATTATAAATACCTGTTCCAAGCCCGAAGGCGATTTTTCCAGCACCGAGCCGGACACGGTATGAGTAAGCGCCTGTTATAGCCGTTGTGCTTGTTGGTCCGATTACATCGTTTACAATGCTGAGGCCAATCCCCACTTTTTTCTGCAACAACGGGGTATGAATGCTCACTGTTTGTGTTTTTGGCGCTCCTTCAAAATTCACCCATTGCCAACGTTGCAGCAAGATGGCACTTAATGCTTCACGACTGCCTGCATAGGCAGGATTGAGCACCAGTGGGTTGAACATGTACTTGTTATACAGTGGGTCCTGCTGGGCAAATGATGGCAAGGCCAATCCCATCAAAAAAACTACATATAAAATCTGTTTCATGTTAACGCGTTACTTGCACCCACCCTTTGTAAACCTCAAGTTCGGGAACATTGACAATGTAGTAATAAGATCCGTCAGGAAGTTCTGCGTTGTTGCTATTTTTGCCTGCCCAAACCACGTTGAGGTTGTCATAGCCGTTGCCTTCCCACACTTTGTCACCCCACCGATTGAATATCATCACTTCATTGTTTGGATAAGCAATAATGCCGTCAATAATCCATTGGTCGTTTTGCCCGTCACCGTTGGGTGTGATGCCGGTGTAAATGTGAAGTTCGCATTCTTCACGGTATTCAGCATCTACGCTAAAAATGGCAATCCCCGTAAGCCCAAACAGATCTGTAACATACAACGTGTAAGTGCCTTTTCGCAGCAGTAAGGTTGTATCGCTGATTCCATCACCTTCGGTGGTGCCATCATGTCCTGCAATTGAATAAGTGAAAGGTGCGGTTCCGTCCAACACATCAACCACTGCATAGCCGTCTTTTGAGTTGGAGCAAGTAGCGTTGTAAGTAGTTAATTGCAAATTCAGTGAATTGTCAAACGAGGAGGGCTGTTGGAAGCCTTGTGTGAAAATAATGGTGTTGTTGTCGCTTATGGTTGTTACCATCGGTTCGCCTACGGTAAATGAAACCATGAGGCTGCCGCTTGTGCTTAGTGAGCCAGCAGAGCCAAGGACAAAACGGCTAATTTCCACTTGTGAAATAGCATTCCATCCAATTAGCATTACAATCAATATTACGCCAAATTTTTTCAATCCTAAAAGGATATAATTTTTCAAAGGTAAAAATACAACTATTTTTTAGTTCCATAATAAGGCGTTAAAAGATGGGAGTTTGAAATACGGAAAGAGTGGTTATTTTCCGTTTTGGCTTGAAAGGAAATCGTTGAGTTGTGCAGTGTTTTCCGGCTTGGCAAGTATGATCATTTTTGAATTGAGCAGGTAAAAGGCGGGGGTTTTATGCACTTCGTAGCTATCGGCTGCTTTCGAATCCCACCCCTTCAAGTCTGATAAATGCAACCAATTGAGGTTTTTTTCATTGATTTTGGATACCCAATCAGCCTTGTTATGATCTAAAGAAAGCGCGATGATTTGTAGGGTTTCATTATCATTATCAGCATAAAGGTGTTTTATTTCAGGAATTGCCTCTTCACAAAAAGAGCAGTCTGACGACCAGAAAAAMAGCAAGGTGAATTTATTTTTCGAGACAATTTCAGATAATTTGATGGGTCGTCCATTCGTATCGGGAAGCGTAACATCAGGCGCAATTTTACCTGCTTGTAAATTGCGATAAGCATTGATTTTTGACTGCACCAACTCGCTGATTTCCACTTCAGTGCACCCCTCACCAATCACGTATTCTTCGGTCAAATATTGAAAAATCACAGGTGGTCCCACTTTATGGAAAAGTTCGAGCATGTAATTCAAGCACAATTCATAAACCAGSGGATTGACTTGTGCACGCTCTAATATTTCGTCAGCCGACTGCTTAAAYCCGTTTTCACTGTACTCGGTATGTTGCTGCAAATATTGCATGATTTTGCTCGGGAAGACTGAACTGCGAACCAAAGCAACATCAGAAAAATCAACGTGGTCAAAAAAATGGGCTTTTTGTTCTTCTTTGGTTGGGAATTGCAGGTGCGTCATTGCTTTTACAGAACGAGCAAAATAGGTGTTGGGATATTTGGCTGAGTGCTGCTCTAAAAATTGTTCTTTGTAATCATTCAAGCTGTCTTCTTTTTGTAGCAGAGGCTGAATTTTAGCTGAATTGCTTTGGTCAGAAATGTAAGATTTTACAATGGAAATGGCTTTTAGTTCGTTTTGTACGGCCTTGCTTACCAATTTGTACTCCCACAATATTTTGTTTTCATTCGACTCAAGCACATTAATGCCGTGTTGTATGCGCGGATCGGTGAATTCAAGGCGAATGGCTTTTTCTGTTTGATTCAGAATAATATCCACCTTGTTGGTGTCATTAAAAGTCAGTTGGTAATAACCGGTTTCGTAATTTTTGTTTTCAAAGGCAAAATCTCCTGCATCATCAATTAAAACCGAATCAACAGGATAGGTTTTATGGCCAATGATTTCGAACAAGTAAAGATATTTTCCGATGAATTGGCTGTCAATTCCTTTGCCACTGAGGTAGGCGTCATTATTAGAGGACGAACAAGCCAACAAGAGTAGTGAAATAAAAAACGCAGTTGCTAATCGCATCGTGATTTGAGAGGAAAAATTCAGCGCAAATTTAATCGGAACATTAAACACGCAACCCGATAACAATGATATCGTCAACCTGTTCGAGGTCTCCACGCCACTCTTCGATGGTTGTGTTGAGGATTACTTTTTGCTCTTCCATCTGCTTGTCCTGCATGTTTTCAATCATGTCCCTGAACTTCCTGTACATGAATTTTTTGCCTTTGGGGCCGCCAAATTGGTCGGCATAGCCATCTGAGAAAATATAGATTGTATCTCCTTTTTGCAACGGAATTTTATGGTTGGTGAAACTTTGCTTTTCCTCGCCAAGAAATTCGCCAATGGGGAACTTATTACCTTTCACTTCCTGCAAAATGCCATCACGCACGAGATACAGTGGGTTATATGCACCTGCAAATTCCGCCTCCATGTTTTTGTAATCAATGGCGCACATGGCAACGTCCATGCCGTCTTTGATATCTGACTGTGTATTGTGTTGCTTGAAAGTTTCGCTTACTTCACGGTTGAGCGCATCGAGTATTTCAGAGGGATGGCCGTTTTCTACTTCTGTAATAGCTTTGTTTAGACCGTTGTGGCCTATTATCGTCATAAAGGCCCCCGGCACTCCGTGACCGGTGCAGTCAATAGCGGCAAAAATCACCTTGCCATTTTTTTCGTCCACCCAATAGAAATCGCCACTTACAATGTCTTTTGGCTTGTAGAGAAAGAACGATTCGGGTAAGACCGCTTTAATGAATTCATTAGGTGGCAAAATGGCCTCCTGAATGCGTTTCGCATAAACAATGCTGTCGGTAGTGTGCTTGAGCAGAATCTCGATTTCCTTCTTTTGCTCTTCGATGGTTTCGGTACGTTCTTTTACTTTTTGTTCCAAGTTACTGGTAAGCTCGAACAGGTCTTTGCGCATACCAAGAAGAGACTGGCCGAGTGTATCTTGATCGCTGAGCGGCTGGTATTTAGATTCGAAATTTCCCGAACCCACTTCGTTGGCAAACTCACTGGTTCGCTGCAATCCGTCAACCAAATCATTTAAAGCCAATGACATTTCCCCGATTTCATCGTTGCGGGACTTCATTTTTTCTTTTGGGATGATGCCTTTGCCGAGCAACAGTAGCAAGTTGCGCAGTTGCTGCACTGGATTGACGATGGATCGCACCGTGAAAATTGCGATAAGAATGCCACCTAAAATCAATGCCAACCCAAGGTATTTCACCACATTGTTGAGTGCAACAAACGATTCGATCATACGGTCGCTGCCGATTTCGCTATTAGTTCGTTGGATTTGAATCAATTCATCAAGCAGTGAGAGCACGTCTTTGGTTTTTCTGTCAATGTCTCCACCTTCTTCTACCATTGGATTAACCATGAACCGTATTTGTGGGTCTTCATAACTTTCGAAAGAGCTCAATTGCATTTTGATTTCATCGTGCATGCCGAAAAGAATGTCGACCTCTTCAAAAATTTGTGACTCAAGCACTTTTTCGCTGTCATCCCAATGTTCAGCAATACTGATCACTTTTTCTTTTTGCTGTGGATAAACTTTGTCCGTGAGCTCAATGAGGCGCAGTTTTTCAAGGTTGTCTGGGCTGCTCTGCCAATAAGCCCAGTTGGTGATGAGCAATTTGGAATCAACAATGAGGATTTTTAGTTCCTGAAGTGCATCAACCGAGGGGGAGTGCACTTCGAGCATTTCTTTGTTGATGCTACGGCTTTCCTGTAGGGTGAAAAGGGTTTGGATAATCATCACCAAGATGAAAACGATGATTATGCCAAAACCAAGCCCTATTTTTTTTCCTATCGTGAATCGAAATGCCATTGTTTTATGTCAGCCTAGCTTACCTTTGTTCTTCTTTTTCAATTTGTTCGAGCTGCAGCTGAATTTCATCGGATTTTTCCAGTTCGTTCAAGCTGAAATAGATGCCTGAAAGACCGATGAGGGTTTCTCTCCGCTTGGGATTGAGTTCGTAGGCTTTGTGCATGTAAGGTAGTGATTGCTTGAAAAGCCCTACGCATTCGTCCTGAATGAGTTCAAGGGTGATAAGATCAGTTTCGTAATCGAGTTGTTTGATGATGTTTACTGCTTCATTGTAATACAAAATGCCGAGGTTGTAGTTCGCACTTAAGTTATTTGAATCGAGCTCAATTACGTAGTAATAAACATCTTTGATCTTATTGAAAAATGCTTGGTTGGCTTTGCGGTCTTTTTCGTAAACCTGGGTGTAAACCTGCCCAAGTACCAAATGGAATTGGATGTCTAAATCTGTGAAATCCTTAGTTGGGTCAACGAAGCGCATGTATTTTTTGTAATTTTCGAAATTACTAACAGCCAGCTGGTATTCCCTGACATTGAGCGAAGTGGCGGCATCGTTATAGATGGTGGTGGAGAGGTATTGAATGCTTTTTAACGTGCTTTCCTTGAGTTTTCCTACGGTATCCATTTCAAGGAATTTATGAAAAGATTGAATAGCGCTCACTCTAGATGGGGACTCTTTGTCTGACTTCTCGTGTTTGTTGTAAATCTCTTTGTAGATGAAGCCACGGTAATACCACGTAAGGGGGTCGGAAACGGTTTCGGGATGCACTGAAGCTGAATCAATAAACGATTTTGCCGTATCCAGCTTGCCTGCTTGGTAATATTTCAGAGCCTTGGTTACATGGCTTTTTTGCGCAAAGACCATTGAAGCAAGCATAACTAACATGAGCGATATGTATGTTCTCCGTCTCATTATTGCGGACACATAATAGCTAATGACAACAAACTGGAGGCAATTTTTAGCTCTTTTGCCTCCACTTTATTCTTGTTTAACTCAAATTTTTGCCGATTGTTACGAATTACGAAGTTTATTCCTGTGCCTTCGCTACAAAGATTTTCCTGTTCGGTAATCACCAAAGTGCTATAATCCTTTACTTTTTTGAGCGCTTCATTAAGTTTTCCGCTATCATCTTTCGGCACAAAAAGCATATGGCATTTATCAATTTCGCTTGAAGAATTGTATTTTTTTATCTCAAACGATTGTACGCCTGCTTTTTTTGTGTTGGCCATTTCTACCAAGTTATCATACATTGGTGATTCACCCAGAACACCCACTATAAATGTGCCTTCTTTGTAGGAAGATGGCCACTCAATGTATTTTGTGAAATTATAGATAAACATGGCTTTCATTTTGGCCTGTGTATTAAAATTGCTCGATCCCTGCGCATTAACAAGTAATTGAGTGCCCAACATTAAAAAAAGCAATATCACGAACAGTTTTCTCATCGGCCAGCAATGGGCATTTGTAGTATAAGCTACCGCTATTTACAAACGAGTTTAGCCGTGCAAGATAAAATTTTTTGAATGATAAAAGCTCATAGCGATTTTAGATAGTTCAGTTGAAACAAGAATGCAAATTACGTATTTTTTTGATTTTGAATAAATTAACATGTAAAAATAAAACAAAAGAAAAAACAGGGAGTAGTAGAATAATGATTAACGTTTGGGCAAAACACCAGGTTGGAAAAGCTCATTTTCAGAGCGCTTACGTAAGTTTTGCTTTTTCATTTTCTTTTTCTTTTTTGGAGATAAAGTGAATTCGTCTTTGTCCGGTTTATCTTTTTTCTTTCGTTTGAAAATAGCTAAAGGGTTGAAGCGTCCTTTTTCACCTACCCAGTGCCGCTTGGTTTTAGCTTTCCCCCCGGCTAAAAAAGCATCTTCATCAAGCACATATTTCTTTTCTTCAACTTCAGATGAAAAAGCATCGGGCATCTGAGTGCGGTCTTCCTCTTTGCCAACTTTATAGCTAAAAGCGTTTGGCATTTCTGTGCGTTCTTTCGGCTTCTCAACCTTGTAGTTGAAGGCATCAGCCATTTCTGTACGTTCTTTCGGTTTCTCAACCTTGTAGCTGAAAGCATCGCCCATTTGGGTTCGTTGTTTTGGCTGCGATGTCACYGCWRMRKNGKYAKWKARKMGTGCGCGTTTTTTGTCATTGACTTTCATAGAAAATGCGTCACTCATTTGGCTGCGCTGTTTTTGCTCAACTTTTGCCGAAAAGGCATCGTTCATGCCGCTTCGTTCCTTTTTTTCCACTTTCATCGCGAAAGCATCACCCATTTGTGAGCGTTTTTTTACCTCAGCTTTCACAGTGAATGCATCGCTCATCTGTGTTCGGTTTTTCTGTTCCACTTTTATCGCGAAAGCATCTGTTGTACCGTGCGCTTTTGATTGGGGTGTTTGATTGAATGCATCGGACATTTGCGTTCTTTTCTGTTTTTCAACTTTAAGGGCAAAGGCATCACTTGTTCCATGCTGCTTCAAATGTGGTTTTTTGCCAAATGCATCAGGCATTTGGGTTCGGGTTTGCTTCTGCACTTTTGTGGCAAAGGCATCTGACACACCCAGTAGTCTYTCCTTTGGTTTTGATTGAAAACCGCCTGTTGGCTCTGAAACGGTTTTGGTCTTGAGTTTTTGCGAAAAAGCWKMRGNNGMTTNATSCCTTCTTTTTTCTGCTCCCATTTCATTGCGAAAGCATTATCCATAATACCGTCTTTTTTCACTTTATGTTTTGTGTTGAACGCATCGGGCTTGATGCCTTCTTTTTTTCGCTCCCATTTCATTGCGAAAGCATTATCCATAATACCGTCTTTCTTCATTTTGTGTTTTGTGTTGAACGCATCGGGCTTGATACCTTCTTTTTTCTGCACCCATTTCATTGCAAAAGCATTATCCATAATACCGTCTTTCTTCACTTTGTACTTTGTGTTGAAGGCATCGGTCAGTATTCCCTCTTTTTGAGTTTTATATTTATTACTAAACCCTGCACTCGGGTCTCTCTCAATTTTTGTTTTGTATTTGAGCGCAAAAGCATCACTTGCATTGGGCTGTTTGGTCTTGAACTTTGTCGTGAATGCATCGTTGGCTAGTGCGCCTTTTGTTTTCACTTTTTGAGCAAAGGCATCATTATCAAGTACACCTTTGGACTTGGGTTTCTGGGCAAATCCATCGTCAATGACACCAGTCGGTTTCGATTTGAATTTGTTTGAAAAACCATCGCTCAAAACACCTTCTTGTTTTGTCTTGTACTTATTTGAAAAACTGCTATTAGGGTCTTTTTCGGTTTTCATTTTGAAAGTTTGGGCAAAAGCATCGCTCGCATTAGGATGTTTCGTTTTCATCTTGTTTGCAAAAGCATCGGAAGCTGATGGCTTTTTCGTATTTAATTTCTGAGCAAAAGCATCATCGGTGAATGTTCCTTTAGTTTTTAGCTTTTGGTTAAATGCATCATCAGCAAATACGCCTTTTGCTTTAGTTTTTTTGGCAAAGCCGTCATTCAATAACCCAACCGGTTTTGTTTTAAAATTGCTGGTAAACCCATCACTCATAGTGCCTTCTTTTTTCGTTTTGAATGAATTGCTAAAGCCGCCAGAGGGGTCCTTTTCCGTTTTTGTTTTGAACGAGTTGGAAAATCCTGCATCAGGGTCTTTTTCGATTTTGATTTTATATTGCTGGGCAAATTTGTCTTGCTTTATTTTTTTGCCCTTTGTTTTTTGCTGGCCATCGAAACCATCACCCATTTTTTTTCCTTTTTTTGCCTTTTGCTTTCCTGCAAAGCCATCGTCACTTATTTTTTTTTCTTTTGTTTTTTTAGCACCTTTAAACCCGTCATCTGGCTTTTTGTCATTTTTTGTTTTTAAGTTGTTGCGAAATTGTGATGCCTCTTCTTGCTTATTCGGAATGCGTTGACTGGTGCATGCATAAAGCAAAAGACTAATGAGAATTACGAGGTATTTATAGCTGGAAAGCATACGCTATTCAAAGTTACTAAAAATTATGAACTGCCATTTATACGAAAATGTTTTGAAATGGTTCATAAGGCAGAATTTATTCAAGGGCAGTAGTTATTAACAGCAAAAGCTCAAGGTGTTAAAAACTTTTCAGAACATAAGTAGCTAATGCTTCGTACAAACTGACGAATTTGTTGCAAGAAATAATTACCATGAGCATATGTGAACTTTCTTTGCTTTACGACACTCCCTGCAAGTTTAAACTGAAGGGGGGGAAAGAAATTTACGGAGTGGTTTGGGAAGCACCAACCAAGAAAGAGCGCGAATTTTATTTTGCCAGTTCAGGGGCCTATCAGCGCATCAAAAAAGCCGAGTGTGAGAATAATTCCGATACACTTAAGCAACTAAAAATGAAAGTTGACATCAATGATTTTGTGACTGCCCAGCCGCTATAATGCAACCTTCAGCTTGATTACCAAATTTCTTCCTGCCCCGCTAAGGCCTGATGCAAAGGGCTTGTAGTGTTTGTCTGAAATGTTTTCAAGAGCGAGTTGAATCTTTACTTTATCAGTAATGGAATACATGACGCTGGCGTTTAGCGTGTACCAAGCCAGAGTGCCGTCAGAAGTTGCTTCTTCCTCATTGTCCACGCCTGAAGGCGAGTATTCTTCAATTGGTTTTTTACCGTTGTAATAGGCATAAAAACTCACGAAAAAGTCATCCGTTTGGTAATTGATACTGCTTTTACCAAATACAGGCGGTATGTGCCCCAATGGAACACCATCAGTTAAATCTTTGCCGTATAAATGGTTCCATGTGCTTTCGGTAGAAAAATCATCAACAAAATAAGCCTTAATTCCCAGAGAATAGCCGTAAATGACAGCCCGGTTAGAATTTATATTGGCTTGGGCTTTTGCCAATTCGCCATCGTAAAGCAAAGAATCCTGCCCATTCAATGAAAAATCCCTACGCACAATTGCATCTTTCAGGTAGGTGTAAAAAATCGTTCCGCTGAAGTTGATAGCTTTATCAAGCAGAGAAAAATCCATACCTGCCTCGGCATTATAGGCAAATTCGGGTTTTAACTGCTCATTCGGAATGACAATGTTTCCGTTTTTTTCGAAAATTTTGCCATAGTCATCCACATTCGGGTTGCGAAATCCGGATGAGCCTACCAACCGAAAACGCAAGTTCTCATGAGACAGAAATAGGAGTCCTAAGCTGCCTGTGAGCGCTCCGTTATTAATGTCAATTTCGCGGAATGGAAGTTGGTACAGTGAAGTGTCCTCAAACTTAGAATGCAGCAGCACATAGCTGTATCGCCCGCCTGCATTGGCAATGAGTTTATCGCTGAGCTTTCGTTTGTAGTTAAGGTAAACCGCATGGGATTGCATGACGCTGCCGCCATCGGGATAGCGGGTAGAGGCAAAGCCGACTTCTTCAGTTGTGATGTTTTGACTGAAAGCAGACGACTGCACATCGTTGTAGGTGCTTTCAAGCCCGTATTGCAACTTTTCTGTATCGTTAATGTTTTTAGTGAAATGTGCATTCAGTGAGTAAACATTCACGTTTTCTGTTCGGTTGTAGCGAATCGGGTCATTAAATCTACGTGTGATGCGGCTTTCTTCAATATTCTGAAAAGCTATTGTGATCTGTCCTTCGCTCAATAATTTGCTTTCGGATTTGAAATGTGTGTTTAGAGACGAAAGCAGCCGCTTTTGTGGGCCGTAGCTCCACTCAGCAAATTTCAGCGTATTGCCTTTATAATCGTTCAGTCGGTCGAAACGAGGAATATCAGAAGAGGTGGAATACTGAAAATTGAAAGTGAAATCAAGCTTTTCATTTGGGCTGTATAGTATTTTTTCGAGAAAATCAATTTGGCTGTAGCCRGTGAATTTTTGTACATCTGGATTTTCGTTCACAAGCATCGAATCTTTTCCRTCAAAATTTTCAGCGTAATGGTAAACCTTTCCAAAATCAGGATAATCGGGATAACGTYTTGTKCCCATTTTCAAATCGCCAAATTTAGAAGTAGTTATACTGGTTAAGAATCCGAWTTTCTTATAACCCAAATTCACATCAGCATGACCAGTCGTTTCCTCGTTTGCAGTACTGTAACGGAAATAGGTATTGACGCGGTAATTGTTGGTATCGTTTTTGGCGAGTTGTGGCTTTTTGGTGTAAAAGTGCATTACCCCGCCCAACGCATCGCTTCCGTAAATCACCGAACTGGGGCCGAAAATCACTTCGGCTCGCTCCAAAATTGAATTATCAATAGTAATTGCATTTTGCAGATGACCGCTACGGTAAATGGCATTATTCAGACGCACGCCATCTATCACAAGCAATACGCGGTTGGCCTCCATGCCGCGAATCACAGGGCTGCCGCCGCCCATTTGGCTTTTTTGCACCAACACCGAGCCACTTCCTTGAAGCATGTCGGCAGTTGTTTGTGGATTGAGCGTTTCGATGGTTTTGGCGTCAATGCTTGTGATTTGCTGAATGGATTCTCGCTTTTGTTCGCCCGAGTGGAATACGGCAAACACAAACTCCCCAATGCTAATGATGTTTTTTCGAAGCAATACCGTGCGGCCAAACATCAGTATTTCTTCTTTTGTAGTAATGTTTTTTTTGAAGGAAGGGTGCTGAAAAATCAAAGTATCGCCATCCGAAAACTCAGCAAGAGAAACTGTGCCCAACGAATCGGAAAAAGTCGAGTTTTTATGTTTGCTATCGTAAACAAATACATCGGCAATTGGGGCGAAATCCCATCTTTTACGTACGGTGACTTGTTGCCCGTATCCTTCAAATACAAGACAGCAAAAGGTGATGAAAACAAGTAATTTTTGGCAACACATATTCATTCTTCTCGTTTAGCCGAGCACTTCTTCCAGCACTTCGTGTGATTTGACTTCCCCGAAATTGGCCAAGTGATAACGATAAAAATCAATCAGTTTTACAAGTATGGTCTTGCGTTGTTCCCTGCTGATTTTCAATGTGTCAATGTTATCAAAATTCGTGCCCAACAGTTGGCTGAGTGTTTTTGCTAAATCATTCGACAGAAAATTATTGTGAAAGGGTTGATGAGGACAAAAAACACCTTCTTCCAAATCAAAAAAACAAGTTGTTATTGAATAGGTCCCCTGCGGATAAAACCCGAGATATTTGCTGAGTTTCACTAAAAACAGCAAATGGAAGTTGGTGGCATTGGTTTGTTTTTCATCCAATTTTTTAATCGTATTTTCAATAAATTGGAACATCGCAGGATTCGATTCTTCTTCTTTTATTGTCTTATATAGCATGTCAGCAAGAAAAAGCACCACTGAACTTTTGTTCACATCAAAAGGGATGGTTGAAAACTGCGAGTCCAACCTCATTTCCTTAATGCGCTGCAAGCCCGCTGTTTCCTTGCGGTAAGCTACCATGTCGAGCAATGAAAGCGGCTGCAGCAATGTGTTTTTGACAGGTGCTTTTTTTTTCGCAGCTCCTTGTATAATATACGATTGCAGCCCGAATTGCTCGGTGTAGATTTTGGCAATTACGCTGCTTTCGGAATACTTGATTTTGTGTAGAACGATGCCTTTTGTTTTGTGAATCATCAGAAATTATAACTTTCGCCCTTTAAAATTTCTATTTTAAAGTCATCAATATAGAGAAGTGCTTTTCCTTTGTTCCAAACGTAAATTTTCACTAAATCATCAGGAAGAAAATCATCTTCTATAGTTCTTGTTAAAACAACTTTTGACCAATTGCCTGGCCGGCCCGCATAACGATGTGCTGGGGAAGTGTGATAAGCAACGCTTTTGCCATTTCTTTCAATAGAAAGCACTAAGGTAGCAAAAGCGGTTGTGTCAAGAAAAAAAGCATTTGCCGTAGCTGTTATCGTGATTTTTCCATCTTTAAAAAGGTCTTTATATGGTGCTGAAAAAGCAGAACTGAAAATATTTGACGAATCAAGTTTATTTGAAGTATGTGAAGAAAAATAAACTGACGTATCATATTGCAAAGCAGGAAAACTCCATCCATCATATTCTTTTTCAAAATCATTAACAGTAGAAAATAAAGGGAGTGCATGCTTTTTTCCTTTGTTTGAAAAAAGCATAGTGTGGGCATTTTCGGAAATATGACTTTCTTCCAGCACAGGATATTTTGCCCGGATTACAGACATCGCTTCGGGCAATTGCACAGTATTTGCCCATGAATAGGCAAAATAAGGAGTTGATGTATTTTCTAAAAGCTTGATGAGACGCGCTATGTTTTCGGGTTCTGAAAGAGTCATGAAAATTGTATTGAAACGCTGTCCATCATTGTGTATTGATTTTTCTAAAGCAATCCTGTTATTGACATCAAATAAAGCAGAAATGTTTTCTTGCCCGTATTGCTCTTGCCATTTTTTGTAAATCGATGCGATAGTTTCAATTTGTTCATTCACAATTTCACTATACGGTCGTTTTGATGCAGCATATCCGAACACAAGTGCAATACACACGAGCGATGCCGTTAAGATAATTATTTTTTTCTTTAAAGATAAATTTTTGCGCCTCAGCAATGCGAGAGATACAATGAGCAGCGCAATAAAAAACAACACAGAGGAAATGACAAATGTAGTTGTCACAACAGTGTTGTCATACTTAAATGTTACGATATGTTCACCTGACGAGACAACTGTGGAAATAAACATCAGGTTAGAAGTGAAATGTTTAACCGGACGGTTGTCAATATTCACTTCCCATCCCTTGTAATTATTTTGTAGCAGTGTAAGTATTTGCTGTCCAGATGATTTTACCGAAACAATAAATTCATTGGGTCCGAATTTGTCAAAATAGCATGTGTCGTTTACTGAGGAAGAAAAAGAAATATGCGATAATGACATATAATTTTCTTCATTTACAAACAGATCTTTTGAAGTAAGTAATGAATCGTTGATTTTTTTATTCAATGCGCTTTCCGGCAATACATTTCCTGATAAATAGATTGGAGGGTTTTTAAGAATTTGCGTTGCTAAAGCGGGATGTTGCTCTATGAGCAAATCATAATTATTGAGCCAGAAAGAAGAGAAGGCGTCAACGCCAGGCTCCTTGGAAAAGACATTTACGTTTCTCCAAATGGCGGTCACTCCTATTCTTTCATTGGATGTAGATGCCATGTTTTTTCTCTCGGGAAGAGGGAAGCCGTTGGGTTGTTTGCTTAACCCTGCTTGAATTTCAGCAGGGTTCAATTGCGGGTTTGTTACTGTATAATTGATGTTAAGCTGTGCTGAAATAAGCATATCGGCAATTATGAGAAGTAGAATGCTGGTCTTTAAATGTTGTTGTTTCTTTTTTAGAATTAACCAGACAAATACGGATAGAAAAAACAATTGAATAAATACCTGCATAATTACATGTTCATGAAATGCATACGCATCAAGCGCGTCTTTCAGC
Organism: Flavobacteriales bacterium; assembly: GCA_002746335.1. GTDB lineage: Bacteria > Bacteroidota > Bacteroidia > Flavobacteriales_H. The sequence goes on from NVWW01000079.1 coordinate 17,286, forward strand.
GTGGCATGCGGTTTAAACAGAKAAAAAGAAGAAAAATCAGCATTRAAAACAGMGACYAAAAAATGGGYGAAAAAATAKGYRGMAACAAAAARGGCGATGAATAACATGCTTTTTCTWYYGYTCTTATTTTYATGATTGAAAAACTTATGYAATCCGAAACCYGCAACRRCTATAAAYGATACTACGGTAAATATGCGGAACAATGCAGGRAAYCTGAAATAATTCATKAAAGGCAGATAGGTGTARAGCCAGCTTCTYAGAGGCAGTTCCTGYCCGAAAGAAATCAACARGCAGATTRTTCCCGYAGCRAGAAAAAARTATTCRGCMCTTTCTTTTTTYYGARTTAAGGAGTAAATAAAAAAGCARCATGTAATTACCCCRAAATARCTATTAGCCATTGACAARTRMGTRCCGAAAAACTCAGCGTTTTTTACTAAAGAAAAAGGGATAAGAAAATACANGAAAGNGCGTNNAACGTATAGGAGCCGTTGAGCGAATAATCCAGTGAAATGCCATCGCCTCTCGAAACTTCGGGCATGACCTCCTTTAAAGCAAGAATCAACGGGATGCTGAATAATAAAACCAAGAGCGCTGCKAACAGGTTGCCCCATGCGAATTTCAGTAGTTCCCGGTACTTTTTTTCATAAATTCTTTTTACAGCAATGCATACAAACAAAATCACCAGTATGTAACAGAAGATAATAGAGAGTAACGGGTATCCCCCGGAAAGCAATAGGTAGATCAACAGAGCAAATGAAACGGCCCTTATAAAGCTTGGTGATTTGTAAAGCAGAATAAACTGACCGAGTGCAAAAGGAATATACGCGGCCGCTGTAATTATAAGTARATGCTGACCATGAGATAAAAATATGCCGCCAAGAGCATAACAAACTCCGCAGACGGCAGCATAATTTTTTGGAAGCGAAACACTATTGCAAAGCCAAAACATTCCAGCTCCTGCAATAATTACATGCAATAAAAAATAAAGATGCAGAACGAACAAATTAAACCCTACAACCTTTGCAACAATCAAGGCAAGAGGGTAGTATGGCGTTGCTTGCAAATCGGCATAAAAAGGATATCCCAGYTGCTGATACGGATTCCAAAAGTGAAATTCTCCTTCCTGAAAACACRMTGAYAAATAATGAAGAAARGGSAGATGAACATCAAGCATATCCCACCGCAACGAAGATTGAAAAAACGTAACTTGCCAGTAACCTACAATAACAAGGAGGACAATCAGCAGGTAGTGATTACGCAGTAGCTTCACCCGAAAACAGGTTAAGTTAATTTTGTTTACTCATTGTGAAATGTCTGCAAAGTTAAACTGAAAGAAGGTATATTTTGAGGTTTGCAATTTGTTGCTTGATACCTTCTGTTTTTCGGCTTAGATCATCATTAGTTAATGAAAAGAATTTTGGTTACAAACCGTTGGGAACCGTCATTACTGGTGCAAAACACGAGGTAAACACCTGTTTTTGCATCTTTTCCATCGAAATTTTTACCGTACCAGATAGCTTGTCCTCCTTCAGAAATTGTTTCGTAAACCAGGTTTCCTGAAACATCGGTGATTTTGACCGTTGAATTTGAAACTAATCCTTTGATGGCTATCGGTCCATCATAGCCCTCTTTTACAGGGTTTGGAAAAGCATAAACATCCGTGTATTCGCTCACGGGAGCCGTGGCCGTTCCCCGATAAGAAAGTATGCCTTCTTCTGTGCCAATGAACAGTTCGCCCGATTCGTGGTCAAGGGCGAGACAGGTGATGTAATTGGAAAACAGCGGGCTGTTGTCTCTATCGAAATGCAAGATTTCCTCCGTCCCGTCTTCTGAAATGAGGAAAAGCCCAGCGCCATTTGTGCCGATCCACTTTCGGTTAGCTCCATCCACTTCGATTGCTGTGATAGTAGTGCCTTCAAAAAGGTACTGAGTAAAGCCGTCTTTTTCCACCAAAATGCGCTGAGCATCAGAACCGCTGTCGTCAAACACGCTTGAGGGAGAGTAAAATACAGCGATGCCGTCATTCGAACCGACCCATATTTCTCCGTCAAGGTCTTCAGTAATAGTCAGGAATTCGAGGTTGTGGAGGTTGCCGTTTCCTTCACCGGTTGAAAGCAATTTGGAGCGATCATCGGCCGGGTTGTCAATGGTTCCGTTGTCGTCAAAAACAACAATTCCTTCATTGGGAAGCTCAATCCATTTGTGGCCGTATTGATTGGCGAGAACATTGCCTGTGTACTTTTTGCTTAAAAGCTCCTGAACAATAAATGAAATCCATTTGCCGTCCGGGGTTTTTACAGAGATAGGAGCGGTGGTATTTGAGTTTATTACCCATAGATTATTTTGCTCATCAAAATCAAGGCCTGTAATACCTACGTGATTATCGTTAGGAGGCGGAGCGGGAAGCACCGAGCTGTTTTTTTCATCGTAAATTTCGTTGATGTTTCCATTAAGCGCTTCAATTACTCCTTTTCCGAATGATGCAGCATAAACGTGCTGTTTGTCAGAGGGATCAATGGCAACGGAAACAATATCGTATAAAGTGTCCATACCCGTTGTGTTATATTTGTTGATGGAAGTCCAATTGCCGTTGGTAAAATGCAGCAATCCCTCTTTTAACCAGAAATTGGTACCATTGCTTTTGGCTCGCCCCCCGGTAGCCACCCACACTTCCCCGTTTGCCGCTTTCATTTGATAAGCATAAATGGAGGAGGGGCCATTGGGCACGAGTACTTCACTATTCCAGTCGTTGTAGCCCTTTGCCAGTCCATGCCAGTTGTCTGCAACCCAAAGCGCATTTTCATCGCCTCTGATGGCGTGCATTGGGTTTGCAATTCTCGGCTTCTGATAAGAACCGATGTGCTGTTTTGCATTCCAGTCGGTGCCGTAAACGCTAGAATGCCACCTATGGGCAATAACAATCTCACTGCTGTATGGCTCTAATGAAAAATTTTCTTCCGAAATAATGCTGTCTAATTTATTCCAATTTACTCCGTCAAATTCATAAATCGTATCTGAT
>NVWW01000080.1 GCA_002746335.1 Flavobacteriales bacterium
TTTTAGTAAAATGGAAATGCCTATCACTTAATAAACCCATTGCATGAATCTTTTTTTTCGCTTCGTTTTTTTATTGATTCTTTCCCATTACTCAGTTTTCATTTCCCATTGTTACTCTCAACAATTCTCTCATGCTATCTACCTCATTGGTGATTGCGGGAAAGACACTGCAACCAATCAAAACCTACTCAACCTGCAAAAAGAGCTTTTGGCAAACCCAAACAGCACGGCTATCTTCTTAGGTGATAACATTTATCCCGTTGGCCTGTATTCCGGCAAAAAATCATCCAAGAAATTTAACATCTCAGAAAAGAAATTGCTAACGCAGCTGTCATTGCTAGATAAATACAAAGGCAATGTGTTTTTCGTACCCGGAAACCATGATTGGAAATCGGGTAAAGCAGGCGGACTAAAAACCGTAAATACCGAAGAAAAATACATCGAAAGCTATCTTGACAACACTTTGGTAAGAAACAAATCAGAAGCTAATTTTTTGCCTCAAAGTGGACTGCCCGGACCGTCTTACGTGCGTTTGAACAACAAAATCATCCTTATCGTCATTGACTTGCAATGGTGGCTACATCGCCAGTTGTTTCGCAAAGTGGGCGATAATGGCAATAAAAAAGCAGCCGAAAACTATTTTTTCACAAAACTAAACTCACTGTTAGAAATCGCCAAAGAAAATGGCGAAACGGCAATCATCGCTGCGCACCACCCCCTATTTTCCAACGGACACCACGGGGCAAAAAAACAGCCGTTGCGCTTTTTAATTAACTGGACACCACTGAAAATTTTTGGGTGGTTGGGATTAGATAGAATGCTTTTGCAAGACATCGAACAACCGAGATATAAACGACTAAAAAAGAAACTGCTTGCAATAATTGACAAGTATGAAAACGTGATATATGCAGCGGGCCATGAGCACAACTTGCAATACTACATTCACAAAAAAAATCATTTTATTGTAAGCGGTTCGGGCAGTAAATTATCTAAATTCAAGCACGATACCTACCGACCGTTATATGCAAATGATACAGAGAAGGGCTTTTTCGCCATTTATTTTTATGATGATGGAAGCAAAAAAGTGGATGTTCTTCTTGAAAAATCAGGAAAACGAACAATTCCGTAGTTTTTCACTGAGCACTCCATTCCTCCTCCGTTCACAATTATTTTTAGCTTTGTTCTTTGCAAAAAAACAATAACAATTAATCCTTACGAACAACAGCAAAGCATGGTAAAACAATTAATCGAATGTGTTCCAAACATCAGCGAAGGCCGTGATGAGATCAAAATAAAAGCGGTTACTGATGTGATTGAAACAGTGGAAGGCGTGAAGTTGCTGGATGTTGATCCGGGAAAAGCCACTAACCGTACGGTCATTACATTTGTAGGTGAACCGGAACCGGTGATTGAAGCCGCTTTTCTTGTCATTAAAAAAGCAGCCGAATTAATTGATATGAGTAAACAAACCGGTGAACACCCGCGCTTTGGCGCTACCGATGTTTGCCCGCTCGTGCCTATCTCTGGAATTGAGATGGATGAAGTTGTACCCTATGCACATAAATTGGGAAAACGAGTAGGCGATGAGTTGGCAATACCCGGCTATTTCTACGAAAATGCTGCTGTAGAAGGAAAACGAAAGAATCTTGCCAATTGCCGCAGCGGTGAATATGAAGGGCTGAAAGACAAACTCGCCAATCCCGAATGGAAGCCCGATTTCGGCCCTGCCGAGTACACTGAAAGTGTGAAAAAGTCTGGTTGTACAGCCATCAGCGCGCGCGACTTTTTGGTGGCTTACAATGTGAATTTGAATACTACCTCAACTCGAAGAGCAAATTCTATTGCTTTCGATATCCGCGAAGCAGGAAGAATAAAAACAGTGGACGGTAAGTTGGGCAGCAATGCAGCTTTGGATGAAAATGGAGAAAAAGTACGAGTTCCCGGAAAGTTGAAATGTGTAAAAGGCATAGGTTGGTATATCGAAGAATATGGCATCGCGCAGATTTCCTATAACTTGACCAACATCAGCATAACACCTGTGCACATTGCATTTGACGAGACTTGCAAATCGGCAGATTCGAGAGGATTACGGGTTACGGGTTCTGAACTCGTGGGATTGATTCCACTCCAAGCCATGCTTGATGCTGCCGACTACTTTCTGAGAAAGCAAAACAGATCCTCTGGTATTTCCGAAAGTGAAAAAATTAAAATCGCGGTGAAATCGCTTAGCTTGGATGATTTGAARCCCTTCAATCCCAATGAAAARATCATCGAATACATGATTGAAGAAGGTTCGGAAAGAAAGCTAGTGGACATGAATTTGACGGACTTTGCCGATGAAACTGCTTCTGAATCGCCTGCACCCGGTGGTGGGTCCATTTCGGCTTATGTTGGCGCTTTGGGCGTTGCCTTAGGAACGATGGTTGCTAACCTTTCTTCACATAAGCGCGGTTGGGATGARCGATGGGAAGAGTTTTCAGAATGGGCCGAAAAAGGTCAGAAATACAAAAACGAGCTATTGCAATTGGTGGATGAAGACACCAGTGCTTTCAACAAGATAATGGATGCCTACCGGCTGCCCAAAGGTAGTAGTGAAGARAAAACTATAAGAAAACAGGCCATTGAAGATGCTACCAAATACGCCATTCAAATTCCTTTCAGGGTGATGGAAGCAACCTTCGGTTCAATGGAAGTGATGAAAGCAATGGCCGAAAACGGCTTGCAGGCATCTATTTCTGATGCAGGAGTTGGGGCCTCATGTGCTAAAACAGCAGTGGTGGGCGCTTTTCTGAATGTGAAAATCAATGCTGGTAGTTTGGAAGACAAGAAATTTGTAGAAGAAATGGTTTTAAAAGGAAATGAAATTTTGGAAAAAGCAACAGTATTGGAAAGTGAAATTCTTGAAATCGTTGAAAGTAAAATTTAAGTCCACAAAACAATCGTTTAGAAATCAAGCGGAAATATCTAATTTAGTCGTGAATTTTTGATTTGAAGATGGACAACATCTGCATAGCAGCTACTAAACGCACCCCGGAGATCAACTTCGACTTCGAAAACGGTACGTTTGAAATCAAGGGATATTCCATGCCTGAGAATTCGGACAAATTTTACATCGGGTTGATCGAGCGCCTCAGTGAGTATGCAGCCAATCCGCTACCAGAGACCAACTTTATCATTAATTTACTTTACTACAACAGCTCCACCGCACGATCTTTCCAGGGGATGTTCCAAGCCTTGAACAAATTACACGTTTCGGGAAAACAAATTACTGTAAAGTGGCTCTATGAAGAAGACGACCCCGAAATGCGCGATGGTGCCAAAGATTTTCAATCCTTGGTTGATTTTCACATTGAGATGATTCCCGTAGCGGTTTAACATGCGATGAAAAAACTGCTGCTAATCCCATCAATTGCCGTTTTGATGATGGCCTGCGGAGGCAGTGAACTGGGGCAACTGCAAAAAGAAAACGCACAACTCAAAGTGCAGGCCGCTCAGAAGGACTCCGCACTGGCTTACTTTTTAATAGCCTTCAGCGACATCACACAAAATCTCAGTAATATCAAGCTAACTGAAGATTCTATTATTCAAAAAATAACAGGCAAAACAAATTTTACTGATGAAGAAAAAGAAGGCATCATTAAAAATGTGCAGCGCATCAACATACTCATGCAGCAGAACAGGGAGATCATAGATACGCTAAAAATGAACGTTATGGTGGTTGATGTAAGCATGGGAAGTTTTGACGTAATTGTGGATAACCTTACGCATCAAATCGAATCTAAAAACAGCGAAGTTAACCAACTGAAAGGCCAATTGGCCAGCAGTGATTTTGCTGCAGAAAGTTTGGATTACCACTTAGACCAACTAATGATGGTTAGCGACAAACAAGCCGAAATAATCCAAAAGCAAGAAAAGGAGCTGCATACAGCTTGGTACATTCACGGCACATTCAAAAAACTCAAGGAACAAGGCATCATTACCAAAGACAAGGGATTTGCAGGTATTGGGCGCACCGAATTGCTAAAAAAGGACTTCAACAAAGAAAATTTCACCAAAATTGACATTCGAAAAAACACCGAAATCACTCTTGAGAGCAAAAAAATCAAACTGGTGACGGTGCATTCGCCCGAATCCTACAAAATTGAGGAAACAGAAACCTCCAAAAAACTCACCATCACCGACCCGATAGAATTCTGGCACGCATCAAAATACCTGGTTGTGATTACTGAATAGTTTTCTTTTTGCCCTGCCAAATTTAAAATACCTCTTTTTTTAGGCAAATAAATCGCTTTTCTTTTGACTTTAGTGTTTCATTTTGTTACATCCGTCTCAAAATAAGTAACACTTCTGTTTTTCCATAAATTATTAATTAACTGATAATCAATTAGTTATGTCAATGGCACTGCAATTGTATTGTTTGTTCGAAATCAAAAATCAATGTATAACCAAAAACAAAATAAAATGAAAAAAACAACAACACTTTTACTGGCCCTCATCGTTTTGAATGGTTTTGCGTTTTCAAACAGTTCATTTTTCAAAGATATTTACGGCTCACCCGGAGTCACCTTCGGTTATACATTCGGAGTTGGATTTAACTGGGGACTGGAGCTTGATTTGGGATTGGCACATTTTGACAATGAGTTTGGGATATTTCACTCAGGCGCTTCGCTTTCTGTTTCTTGGGTAAAGCAAAAAAGGAACTATCACAACTTAATAACACTCAATTTAATGGTAGAATCCGATAATTATGATTTTAAAATAGGATACGGGATAGTGAGAACAGCACGAAACAACTACATTTATTCCACATCAGGATTAAATCTGGACATGAGCTTCACAACAGACCACGCAGCAACACCCTGGATAGGATATAAAACATTCAGGTACAATGATGATTTATGGGAATGGACTGGCAAACAATACAATTCTGCCTACATAAAATACAAGAACCAATACTGCCTCTACTGTGAAGATGATGCAAAGTTCACCGAATTTAAAACTGCCGAGTAATTAATCGGAAATGAGATTTTGAAGCACTGAGCTTCAAGAGTTAACTAAACCACTATGGATGTTCAATCCATAGTGGTTTTTAAATATATGAAAGCGGTAAAAAATACAACGCTAAAGTAATCCCATCTATAAAAGCTATTGACTCCCTGTTTTGCCAATGACGGCTCCTTTTTCATAAAGAACAATTATTGTTGTTAGTTTTGCGTTAACAACTTAAATCAAGCCATGAAAAAACTATTGCTTTCATTGTTGCTTTTTCCGCTGGTACTTTCCTGTGTGGATACGGAACAGCTAAAAAGACAGGAAGAAGAAAAGTCTAAGATGCTGGAAGAGCTCCGCCAGGCACGGGTGGAAAACATGGAAAAGGATTCGTTGATGAACGATGCGTTAAAGTTTTTCAACGAAATTGAAGAAAATCTCGAAGAAATCAAAAAGCGCGAAGGGCTTATTAACCTAAATACGCAAGAATCTACCGAATCGGCTGACAAGAAAGAAAAAATTGTAGAAGACATCCAGTTGATTAATTCGCTAATGGCACGAAACCATCAGCGAGTCACCGAGTTGCAGCGCATTATTCAAAAACAGGGTTTAAAAATTGACGAACTGCAGCGCATGCTCGACCGCATGATTCTGGCAATCGACAACAAAAACGCACAGATTGATTCGCTCAAAGGGCAATTAGCCAACATGAAAATCGAGTACAAACTGCTGGCGATGGAAAACGTAGAACAGGCCGAACTGATTGACATGCAAACCACAGACCTCAATACAGCCTATTATTGTTTCGGCACCTCAAAAGAATTGCGTGAAAACGGAGTGATAACGAAAGAAGGCGGCTTTATCGGTATAGGCAAGACAGAAAAATTGACCGAGGACTTCAACAAAAGATACTTTACGCAAATGGATGTAACTACATTTTCTGAAGTTGAACTCAAAGCGAAAAAGGCAAAAGTGATTACCAGCCATCCCTCCAGCTCCTATAAAATTACAGGAAGTGAAATGGCTGATAAGTTAGTGATAAAAGATGCCGAAAAATTCTGGAGCGTATCTAAGTACTTGGTGATTGTAGTGGAGGGCAAATAGCAAGTGGCTATTTGAGCCACCTTTGCAGGATGCAAAAAGCCGTCAACTATACAGTTAACGGCTTTCATATTATACAGAGTATTCTGTTACTCCTGTTTTTATTCAACCTCTTCAGACGTTTCTTCTTCGCTGCTTTCTTTACCAGCTCCGGCTAAAATTAGGTCAATTTCCGATTCAATGCGAGCTGTTTCAGGGTCTTTCGCCTTTCTGGCTTCTTCAATGAATCGCTGCCTTTTTTCACCGGGATTTTCTTTTGCCAATAACGCCACCGATGCATTATAAGAACCGTTTTCGTGATAGCCACCGATTTCAACCACTACATACCATAATCCCGCTTTGGGAACGGTGATTATTYTGGGCGAATCTTTTGCTTCACCACCATAATAGGTGAAACTCGCACTGCCTTTGTATTTTTTATACTCATTGCGGCTTAACAGCAAAATGCGCGTGGGTCGGTCAAAAGTAACCTGCACGCGAATGCCCTTATCGGCTTTGAATGATTGCTGCAAATAACGCATGTTGCTCCTGTTTGGTTTGTACGAAGATACAAACTTATCTAAAAATCAAGAAATTTTACAAATTCACTTAGTAACAGAATGCTGTTAATTATCATCAAATAGCTAATTTGAATAAATTTAAAAGCTATTAAATGCATTATTGAAATATTCGAAAATATCCGAAATTCATTAATTTAATTCGCAATAATCTCAAACTCCGTCCTGCGGTTTTCCTGGCGGCCTCCGGAAGAATCGTTGGTAGCAATCGGACTTGAAGAGCCATAACCCTTTGCCGACAGACGTGACTTGTCAACGCCTTTTTGTGCCAAATGACGCATCACCGCATCGGCACGCGATTGTGATAATGTGAGGTTGAGTTGCTCGGATCCGGTGTTGTCGGTATGCCCAGACAACTCTATTTTCAAAGAAGAAACATCATTCAATAGCTGCACAAGGCGACCAAGTTCGTGATAAGAATCCGGTTTGATGTCTGCTTTTCCTACATCGAAAAATACGTTACGCAAAGCGATTTTGCTGCCCACAGCAATGTTTTTCAATTCGATGTCTTTATTTACCAAGCTAAATTCGCTGTAATCAGGGATGTCGAAATTTTCAGAATGAAATAGGTAACCATTTTTTTTCACGGCAATGCCATAATTTTTCCCTGAAGGCAGCGACAAAAGAAATTTGCCAGTGGCTTTATTCGATTTGGTTTCTTTAATAATTTCTCCATTTGAATTGTCGGTAATATCAATGCTCGATTCGAGCGGTTTCTTAGTAATGTGATCAATCACTATTCCTTTAAATACTGTCAAGCTATTCTTTTCGACTTTCACAGCTTCTTCAATGTGCACGTCTTTGATTGGTTCAGCAATGCTGGCGAGCAGATAATCCTCTGAATCTACCAGCACATGCTTTTCAGGTCCCCAAAAGGTGACTTTATACAAATCCAATCCGCCTTTCCCTCCCGGACGGTTAGAGGCAATATAAGCGTGTTTTCCACTTGCAGTTCCAGCAAAAAACAACTCATCATAAGGCGTATTGATTGGATAGCCAAGGTTTTCGGGCGTTGTCCACTGGCCTTCTACCCACGTTGCTTTGTAGATGTCATAACCGCCCATACCCCGATGCCCCTGTGAACTGAAATACATTGTTCTACCGTCAGGATGAATATATACCGAGCCATCATGGAATTTTGTATTGATTTTGTGCCCAGCACTTTGCCCTTTCCCCCATGCCGACCTGCGGTTGGCAATCCGCATCAAGCCGCTCATAAAAATGTTCTTCCCTCCCTGGCTTCCACCATCAGTAATGTAATACACTTTGATGTCAAGCGGTTCATAACAGGCAAAGGTCTCGTTTTGCTGGTCGGTAAAAGGGAGGTTTTCCATTTTGAGTTTTGGAGCTGTCCAGTTGTAGCCATCGAGCGTGCTTTCGTAAATATCGAAGTTATCGGTCTCTTTTTTGTACATCAAAAGGCGCTGCCCGTCATAGGCAAAAGCACCAGCGCCTTCATCGTATTCGGTGTTCAGCGGTGAGCCAATATTTTTGGGTGCAAGCCATTTTCCCTTTTTCAGTTCTGTAATGTAAATTTCAGAATCATATTCGCCAAATTCGTTGGGTTGGTGGCTGTTTTTTTTTCGAGAAGTAAAAATCATGCTTTCGCCATCAGCCGAAATGCACGGGCCAAAATCGTCTTTGGGAGAATTGAGTTGCTGAAGATTGTCAACCCAAGCACGCTGGTGGTTTTTTATTTTTTCGGGCGATTCTCTGCACGAGTAGATATATTCATTGGTAAACTTGTGGTATTCTTCCCCTTTTTTGGAAACTTTAAACTTCTTGTAATACTTGAGCGCCTTGTCGTAATCTGCTTCCAATTGGTAAACCATTCCCAAATAAAAATCAAGAATTGGGTCAACTTCGGGGTCGAGTTTGAGGGCTTTTTCGAAGTATTTTTTGGCTTTTGGCTTTTCGTGAGAATAGAAATAGCAGTTGCCTATTTTCAAGTTTAATTCAGCATTATTAGGATTGAATGTCTGTGCTTTTTCGTAAAAAGAAAGGGCCTGCTTAAAAGCGGTTTTCGGATCTTTTATATTAAACTCTGCTGTATTTCCTATTTCAAGAAAATCATCGCCCATCTCAATGTTGGCAATGGCCTTTTTAAATTCTTCCTTTTTATCTTTGAAGTTAGACGCTTTAAATTCAATATTTTGACCAAACGTTTGTGTGAAAATCAGAAATGCTGTTATTGCAGTGAGTAATTTTGTGTTCATACGCTCAAATGTCTTCTTATGGTTTAATTACAATCGCCCATCACATACCTTCTTGCTTGTTTCACTCCCATTTTCTGGGCTTTTCGCCAGTCGGCACACGCGCCTTCGGGATCTCTCGTCATTTCTCTGGCAATCCCCCTATTCAAGTATGCGTTTCCATAATTCGGATCTAACTGCACTGCTTTTTCAAAATCGGCCAGCGCTTCTTTGTATTTTTCCTGTTTAAACATCACTGAACCTCTGTTGTTATAGGCAATGGCATATTTGGAGTTGGCTTCCAACGCTTTGTTGAAATTCCATATAGCCTTTTCCAAATCACCCTGTTCAAAGAGAATTTTTCCACGGTTGTTGTATGAGATGAAAAAATTTGGGTCGGTAGTAACGGCTTTGGTGTAGGCGGCTTTAGCGCCTTCCAAATCACCTTGTTTGCGCTTGGTACTTCCGATGTTATTGTAAATGTAAGCCATTGATTTAATGCGTGCTGCTTTTTCATAATCCTTCACTGCTTCGGTATATTTACCTATTTCACGGTAAGAGCTTCCGCGGTCGTTGTAGCCCTCTGCATAGTCAGTTTTCAATTGCACACAGGCTGTAAAATTGGTAAGTGCATTTTTATAATCCCTTTTTAAAAAATAAGAAGTGGCCAAATTGTAAAAGGCCTTTTCGTTTTTGGGCTGTACCTGGGTTACTTTTTTGTAATCATTTATAGCAGCATCGTATTTTTTCATGGCCAGAGCTGCTTCAGCACGCTTGTTCCAAGCATCTGCATGGTTTTCATCCATTTCAATTACCATGGTAAAATTGTCACTGGCATCGGTGTACTTTTTCAGCTCCATCAGTGCCACACCTCGGTTGTAATACGCCTCAGTAAATTGCGAGTTGATTTCGAGCGATTTATCAAATTGTTTGACTGCCTCTGCATATTTCTTTTGCTTAAAAAGTTCGATACCTTCATTGTAGGCCTCATTAGATTCGGCTGATTGTGCACTTTGTAAGTTTAAGGTATTGATCGAGTCTCGGAAGGCTCGCTCTTCACCGGTAAGTGACATATCGGCCTCCTGAGCAGTGGAATGATTTAAAATCACGAATAACAAACTAAAAACTATAATAGCTGGGAATACACTTGTTTTCATATTGCTTATTTCTAAACTTTATCGTGGCGAAAATAGAAGTTTCAGGATTTAAGAAAAGATTGAGTTTTCCACAAATTGTGAATAACAATTAACAATTGGCAGATAAGCAGTTCATTTCCAATTTTTTCCCACCTTTGCCGGCTTTAAACTTTAAATTCAAAAATAATTATGAACGCTCACGAAATTGACTACCGCATTATAGGCGATGACATGCAATGCGTGGAAATTGAGCTCGACCCGCAAGAATGCGTCATTGCTGAAGCAGGCAGCTTAATGATGATGGACAACGACATTCAAATGCAGACCATCTTTGGTGATGGATCTGGGCAAGAAAGTGGTTTTGTCGGCAAGCTCTTTTCTGCAGGAAAGCGGGTGCTCACAGGCGAATCACTATTTATGACGGCCTATACTCATGAGGGCGGAGGCAAAAAGCATGTAACATTTGCCGCGCCTTATCCAGGTAAAATTATCCCACTTGACTTAAGCCAATTGGAAGGTAAAGCCGTTTGCCAAAAGGATGCGTTTCTATGCGCTGCGCAAGGCGTTACGGTAGGCATTGAGTTTCAAAAACGACTGGGGGCTGGTTTTTTTGGTGGCGAAGGCTTTATCATGCAAAAATTGGAAGGTGATGGGATGGCTTTTGTGCATGCGGGGGGAACCATTGTAGAAAAAGAACTACAGGCAGGCGAATCGATCAAAGTAGATACGGGTTGCATTGTTGCATTCACAAGAAATGTGGACTATGACATTCAATTTGTAGGAGGAATTAAAAATACCTTTTTCGGTGGTGAGGGCTTGTTTTTTGCGAAATTGACCGGCCCAGGAAAAGTTTGGATTCAGTCCCTTCCATTCAGCCGATTAGCAGATAAAATTATTGCATCTGCACCAAAAATGGGTGGCAAGCGAAAGGGCGAAGGCAGTATTTTGGGTGGTATTGGCGGTTTGCTGGATGGAGATAACTAAATTGATTCGTTTCAAGCTTTATATTGAGATGGAAAATAGGAAATAGGAAAAGATGTACATTTGATTTTTCAAACCAAAAGTTCATTTGCCATGAAAACAAAATTACTATCAGTTATTGCATTTTTTGCTGCAACAGCAGTCATTGCCCAAATCACTGTTACCGATGCTGATGTGGTAGGCGTTGATAAAGTAGTTTATGAAGCCATAGACACCATGCCTGCTGCTGCTATTACAGCCGGCAGCGCTGGCGCAAACCAAACCTGGGATTTCTCTGCTTTGGTAGAGCACGAAACCGATACATTGAATTTCACCAACCCCAACTGGACTCCCTATGCCAGTGATTATCCAACCTCCAACCTGTGCGTAGAATTTGAAGCTGACAGCTTTTATATTTATCTTGAAAAGAACACTTCAGGATTGTATTTTATCGGGCAAGCAGGAAATTTTGGCTTCGGGGTAATGAAATTAAAATTTAACCCGACACAACGTTTTATAGCCTTTCCGCTAACTTACAATAATACCTACCAAGACACTTCTGTGATGGACTTCAGTTTTGACCCACAATCTCCACCTGTTGACTCAGTGAGAAGTAAGACCACGACCTACCTTGATGTAAACGTGGATGCCTGGGGTAGTGTAACTACTCCGCTTGGTACTTTTAATGCCATACGACTCAACGAGACGGAAGCCGAAATTGACAGCCAATGGATAATGATAGCTGGCATGTGGCAGCTCGACACAGTAGAGATGAGCACGACTTATTCTTACTCATGGTGGACCGATGACAATGCTGCCGGATTCCCTTTGGTTGAAGGCGACTATAGCTCGGGAACCAATGATTTCAATGGCTCAGTTTCTTACCTTAAAGCAACGCCTTCTACTTCCATTTATGAAGATGGGCTGATAAAAACTGAAGTCCGACTATATCCCAATCCTGTGAAATCTTATGCCAATTTTCATTTAGACGCATCAATAGTCGAAACTATCGAAATACTTGATATTACAGGAAAACGCGTTGAATCGATACCGATTGCAAGAGATGTTGAAACTATCAATGTTGAGCAGTATCCCTATGGCATTTATTTTTATCGCGCAATTGGCAAAAACGGGCAATCCCTTTATACAGGAAAGCTCACGGTAATTAAATAGGCACTATAAAATTCTTGCTAAGAAGCCGTCTCAAAATTGGGACGGTTTTTTTGTTTTATGACAATACTCATTTTTAGTTTTAACGAAATGTTGATTTTTGCCCCGTGCATGATGCCCTTATTATAGGAACCAGCCCTCAAAGCATTTTCGAAGCGCTATACAGAAACTCTATTGGCCAAAAAGTGCTGATGATTGACCAGCATGACCAAATTGGCGGAGCGTGGCGAACACTGAGTTTCGATGAGTTTAGCCATCTCGAAATTGGCTGCCATATTTGGGATGTGAACAAAGTCGCTTATGATTTTCTTCGCAATTACCTCAATATRCAGCTGCATGCCCTATCGCCACAGCCCACCATCATTTTAGGAAAACTCATGCTGCCTTATGACTGGAAAATACCCATCGAATACCTACGTATGCAACGGGAACATATCTCACAAGGTGCATTTAAAATGTTTTTTAAAGAATTAGTAAAGCCGTCAAAGCATCATTTTTCATTGCTACCAAAAAAATACCTCTACCCATTAGGCGGTTCAGGCGAGTTGATGGAAAAATTAGAGGAGAAACTAAAAAAAACGGGCATTGAAATCATGCTTTCGAAAAAAATAGACAGCATTCATATCGGCCAAGAAAAGTCAATGGGTTGGATTGAAACAGAAGGTCATAAAATTGAGGCAAAAGAAATTATCATCACCTCTTTTTCAGAAATGAAAAAAATCCATTGTGGCAATGAGCCATTTGAAATGCCTGAAATTATCGCACGGAAATACATTCACATGCATCTTGTTTTATCAACCGAATTCACGAAAAAAATTTCTTACATCCGCGTGCTCAACCACCCCATTATACACCGCATTAGCGATGCAACGGAACAAATGCTACACCATGGGCAAGAATTAAACGGAAAAAAAGTGGTGTTGGCTGGTATTTTTGAAGATGCTTATCAAAAATTTTCGGATGAAGAAAAAACACAAGCGGTAATAGATTTACTGAAAAAACACCGCATAATCGGATCAGAGGTCGAGTTGCTCAATCATTATTGGAACGTGTTTCCAGTTTACCGCATTCCACTTGAAACACGGGATAAAATAGAAGAAAAGTTTGGCACTGTTATCAAGCAACTACCTACCGCCAATTTTATTTATGGCATCGTGAAAAAATACGAGCACTGGGGGAAATTGATAAGTTGACTAAAAATCACTTTTCCAAAATCACAAATTCAGTTCTTCGGTTCAGAGCCCGTCCTTCGTCTGTATCGTTAGTAGCAATTGGCTTGCTTTCTCCAAAGCCCATAAAAGAAAGTCGGATTTTTTCAATGCCCTTTTCCTGTAGGTAGGCCATTACCGAAAAAGCACGATCTGATGAAAGGTGCTTGTTGTCTTCCTCCGTGCCTACGTTATCCGTATGGCCATGAATTGCTACTTTTATAGTAGACTTTTCGTCTAAATACCCTATAAATTCATCCAAAATGAATTTTGACTGTAGTTTTATTTCAGCTGAGTTTATTTCGTAATAAATTTCATTGATGCGGTAGGGTTTGCCGACTTGCTCATCTTCTAATTTTATTTCCATTTTCACAAAGGTTTCTTTTGTATCTTCTTTTGTAATTAACCTCGAACTAAAAGTTTTGCCTTCAGCCTTGATGTTCATAACAAGGTTTTCTGTGTTTCGTACGTTGACGACCGCTGCATATTTTCCATCCATCAAATCAATTTTGATTTTCTGCACTTCGTTAGTAGCAGGATTTTTCAATTCTATTTCAGCATCGTTTACTACTTCTCCATGCTCGTCTTTTACTTCACCTTTCAAGAACATGACTTCATCGGGACGTGCCTCTTTGTACAAATCAAAGGAGTAGATGTCAAGCCCACCTCCCAATTCTTTCAAAATACCGGATGAGAGATAGACCTTTTTTCCATCAGTGCTYACCACAAAMCCGTGCTCATCTTCTCTTGAATTGATGGGATGRCCTATGTTTTTMGGTTCACCCCAGTTGCCAYTGTCATCCTGTCGGGAATAGAAAACATCAAWACCGCCAAARCCRAGATGGCCCTGGGATGCAAAATAMAGTGTTTTGCTATCGGARTGTACAAACGGGGTTTTGTCGTGGAGTTCTGTGTTGATWGGCTGACCRAGATTGACCGCTTTTCTCCAATTTCCATCAGTATCCTTTTCGGTTTTGTAAATGTCAATACCTCTACTTTCTTCTCTTGCACTGGCGAAATAGAGTATATTTCCATCGGCTGATATAGACGGCTGCCCTTCCCAACTCATTTCACCATTAATACTGTCACCCAAGTTTTCCAGTTCAGTCCAATACCACAACTCTTTCCCCTCTCTTTCGTTGTATTCGTAGACATAGTGCGAGACATAGATATCACAGTTTTTGTAACCGCGCTTGCCCGGTTTGCACACGGTAAGATAGATGTGTTTATTGTCAATAGTAACTGTGGCGCCCCCATAGTTGTAAAAATCGAATTTGTTGAAAGGCATCGACATTGGCTCACCTTTTTCAAAATTGATGCCGCTCAGGTGCTTTGCCTGTGAAAACCTTTCGATATAAATGGGCTTGTCCGATTCGAAAGATGTAACGCGCACCTTGGGCTTGAAAATGAATTTTCGGGTAAAAAACATCACTTCGTTGTCGGGGGTGATGAGCGGCAAGTATTCGTCATCATCCGATGAAACTTCTTTTACAATTTTGGGATCGAAAGGAACTGGATTTTTGTAAGTCTCTTCATAGAACTTCGCGTATTTGTAATCTTCTTCTGCCTGCTCGTAATTCTTCTCGTAACTACGAGAAAACTTCTTTTTGTCTTCATGCTGAAACTTCAAAAACTGCTTGTAATATTTCATCGCCTGTGCATAGTCCTCCTTGTAAAGATTGATTTCCCCGAGCCAGAAATGCGGATTGGAATGGTAGTTGGGGCAGAGTTCAACGACTTTCAGCAAATGTTCTTCTGCAGGCAAAAGTGATGTCCCCTGATATTTTGCTGTACGAATAATTTCCACAGCCAAAATATAGTGTGCATCTACATAGTCTTCTTCATTTTCAACGGCTTCTCTCAGGAATTTGAGCCGCTTATACTTGTCGTATTTCTTGCGGTTGGTGCCTTTTTCGAAGAGCTCTTTGGCTTCTTTATTGTCAATTTTGGGGCAGGGTTCTTCTTCG
The DNA here is from genome assembly GCA_002746335.1 of Flavobacteriales bacterium. Classification (GTDB taxonomy): domain Bacteria; phylum Bacteroidota; class Bacteroidia; order Flavobacteriales_H. The sequence continues at coordinate 15,281 of NVWW01000080.1, forward strand.
CCTTCCTGGCCAACAACAATGATAGGAAAGAGAAACAGAATAATAAAATATGATGCTCTGAACAGCATATTATCCACAAAATAAAAACCGCAAAGACGAAGAGACGCTATGTAATCTTTGCGCCTTTGTGACTCCGCGGTTAAAACATTGCTTATTTCAGGTTTTTAATCTTCGCTTCTGCTTCTTTCAGCACCTTTTGAGCGTTTTTCACACCTTCTGCTTTAATTTGCCGCGCTTTTTTATCGGCTTCTTTTTTGACTTTTTTAGCAGCTTCTTTCGCTGCCACTTTCTGGATTGGGTTTTTGGCTTCCTTCACTAATTGTTCAGCATTGTCATAACCCGCTTTTCGCGCAGCTTCTGCGGCCTTGTTGGCTTCCTCCCGAATTTTATCGGTCTGCTTTTGCGCTTCTTTACGGATTTTTGCTGCTTCTTTCTTGATACGTTCTTCAACATCTTCTTTCACCTCTTCTATTTTTTCCTCCACTTTTTCTTTAATTTCTTCTTTCACTTCTTCGATTTTTTCTTCCACCTGCTTTTTTATCGCATCTTCAGCATTATTAGCGAAATCTTTCAAACTGACGCTGATTTTCGGGTCTGAAACAGTGCCAGTAATGAGCACATCCGCTTGCAGGCGCTCAGGCATCTCACCACCGAGCGCACCGAGCATATTGGTAAAAGTACCAGCAATACCGCCCAATTTTGAAGTTGGTGCATCAACTTCCATTGTATAGTTCATGGTTTGGTCAAAGGCGTTCCAACCATAGATGTTAGACTTGATGTCCCCCATGTCCACATCAAATGGCTCAACATGCACTTTTCCGTCTTCGAAACGATAGGAAATATTTACATTGTCCAATTCAATTTTCTTGAAGTCGTCCATTTTGAGTTGGTCTGCCAACTTGCCAAGCGCACCCGAATTTTCAACAAGTACATGATGGGTAGTAAGCTTACCTCTACCATTCAAAGTATTCAGCATTGGTTCCATTTTATCATCGAGTACAGTTGAAAAATTCATTTTGGTGGAAAACTTGCCTTTGCTGTTTTCAATGATAGGCGCCATTTTCTGTACTGTGGCAAAGGTTTCATAGGTTTTTGGCAGGTCGAATTTACTGATGTCCAACCCAAAATCCACAAATGGGTTTTTTATATTTTGTGTGTTGTATTTACCGTTAACTACCAACTGCCCATCAAGCATATTCATTTTGAATCGATTGAGCAGCACTTCGCCATCTCTTACAGTTAAATTGCCAGCAACATTGGTCATTTCCATGTTATCATACAGTAGTTTATTGAATTTTGCACTTGCAGTAAAGTTCAAGTTTTTTGGCACTTCAATCACCTCCATTGCTCCTTCTGCCGATTCGGCACTTTCGCTTTCAGCTTCAGTTTCTGCTTCTTCATCTCCTGCCAATTCGTTCAAATCCATCAAATTGGATGTCATGTCGAAACGCCCGCGCAACGGATCATCTTTGAAATAATAAGCCAAGAAATTTTCAATTTTGCCGCTGGCTTTAATGTCGCTTTGGCCAATCATCACATCGAAATTTGAAAGTTCCACAAATTGCGGTGAGAAATTCAAATACATGGTTTTGATATCAGTGGTATAGGGCAAATCAGGGCTTTGGTATTTCATATCGAGCAGAATAATTTGTCCCTTGGCATCAAAATTTTCGTATTGCTCATTTTCAATTGTGGAGAGCTTTCCTTTCATTGTTACATCGGCTGTTATGTTCCCTGCATAATCTTCGCCTTCTTCCATTGGGATGACATCTTTGATACTACTCAAATCGAGTTTGGCCCTTACCGCACAGTCAATGTTTGGATCGGAAACAGGTGTGGAAGTTTTGAGTTTAATATCAATGGGATTTCCACCCAATTCCACGTAAAATTTAGCTACATCAACCACTGTATTGTCTGGATCGCCACCAGGATTGTTTACTTTCACATCGATCTGAATATTTTCTACTGACTTGGGCAAATCAGGGTATTTGAACATAGCGTCATCTACTTTCAAATTGAGCGTAAAAGCAGGCAAGTCATCGTCTTTCATTGTTCCTTTTGCAGAGCCGTCCAGTGCCAGTTTTCCTGCTGTTTGTACTGATTCAAAATCGCGTGCGTAAACCGCAGGGACCAACGAAAGGATGTTCTTGAATTCTGTTTGCTTGGCATAATAAGTCAAATCCATGTCGATGTTATCACCGGGTTTGGCCACCCAGCCGTCAAAGCCGAGAACGAGTTGGTTGAGCCGAATTTCATTCTCCTTGAAGATATACTTACTGTTGGGCATGTCCATGTCCATATCAAATTTAATACCCACGGTAACTTTGTTCATATAAGGAATGCCATCCATTTTGAAAGTGAAGGCTTCCGCTGACGTTTTGGTTTGGAGCACGAAAAGGTCTTGTGTAAAATCACCACTGCCAGAGTGACTAAAATTGACCAATTCGGTATACATGTTACCTTGCCTATCATCGTAAATAATATTAGCATTTTCGATGTAATATTTCTTCAGCGACAGATGGAAATCGCCAGATTCTTTAGCTTCAGTGGGTTCTTCGGCAGTTTCTTCTTCACCTGACTTTTTTGTGATGTCGTAATTGGCTTTGCCATCTTCCGTAACAATAACGTGCAACTTCGGTTCTACAAGCCCAAAAGACTGAATCTCAATTTTTTCTCCCTTAACGACTGACATCAAATCAACTGTGACTTCAAACGAACCGATATGAGCTAATGTCACTCCTTCAAACTCATCAATGCCTTCCACTTTCACGTTGTCAATAACCAGAGTGAAATCGGGAAAACTCTTGAACAGCGTCATCGAAAAATCGCCAAAATCTACTTTGGCATTGAGATTATTGTTAGCTTCTTCCTTTACTTTTCGGAAGATGTCATCTTTGAAAATGATTGGCAAAACGATAGCTGCCGCAATGAGGAGTAGGATAAAAATCCCGAGAATTTTTAGAAGTTTTTTCATTTTATCAACGGATTACGAATTGATGCGAATTTACAAATTAGGGTTTTGTGGATCATTCAATTGATTCTCGCTTTTCGCTATGATGGTGGAAACCGTGGCATCGCCTGTTACGTTCACCACCGTGCGACACATATCGAGAATACGGTCAACAGGAAAAATTATTGCAATCCATGCTGGATTTAATCCCACCGATTCGAGCACAATAATCATCAGTACCAAGCCAGCACTTGGCACCGCAGCAGCTCCAATAGATGCCAATGTTGCTGTAATAATAATGATCAATTGCTGCGCAATGGTTAAATCTATCATGTGGAACTGAGCCATGGCCACTACTGCAACGGCTTGGTACAAGCTTGTTCCATCCATATTCACTGTGGCGCCAATAGGTAATACAAAGCTAGTGATGGGTTTGGAAACACCGATTTTGTTTTGGATGCAATCCATCGTTACGGGTAACGTAGCCACCGATGAACTTGTGGAAAAAGCTGTGATTTGCGCATCCCTGATTCCTGAAAGAAAACTGTCGATTTTTTTTCCTGTCACCAAGCGCACAATAATTGGATAGACCACAAAAGTCATCAGCAAAAGTCCGGCTACTACCACCATGGAATACCATCCTAAAAAAGCAAGTAGCTCAATGAATTTGTCTGGATCGGTGCCAGCGGCTTTCACAATTTGTCCTGCCATCAATGCAAAAACAAATACGGGCATGGCTTTCATCACTGCCCACACCATTTTAATAAACACCTCATTCAGCCCGTCAATTAATCGCGCAACAGGCTCTCTTGTCTCTTTAGGAAGACGCACCATTACAATGCCAAAAAAGATAGCAAAAAAGATGATCTGTAGCATTGCCATACTAGTCAACGATTTGAATATGTTGGATGGCACTACATCGACCAAGGCTTGTAATGGCCCTGATTTTTTCTTATTATCGGCTTTGTTCAACTTGTCAGCCACCCAATCGTTAGAAAGTTCGTCAGACCGCTGCACAACCTGTTCTACCAATTGCTTATTGGCTTCATCGCAAGATAAACAAATGTCATCCAGCCTTTGCACATTCGGGTTGGCATCGCGCCATAACTCATAGCTAATACGGTTTTCCTTGCGCAGTGTGTCATTTACTTTTTCTCCAGGTTTAAAAATGTTAACAAGCAGCAGCCCAAGCGATACGGCAAACATGGTGGTGAGCAGATATGCAGCGAGCGTTTTAAGACCCATTCTGCCCAATTTGCTGACATCCTGCAAGGAAATAACGCCAGAAATAATCGAAAACAGCACCAAGGGAACAGCAATGAGTTTCAGCAGGTTGATAAAAATGTCGCCAAAAGGATTAATGTAATCAATCGTGAATCGTACCCAGTCAAATTTTACAGCGAAAAATGCGTAAACCGTACCGAGAATCAGCCCGATGATTACTTGAGTATGTAAGGGTGTTTTTTTCATAATCGAACTACGAATAGGGACGAATAATACAAATTCTTATTTTCCTGCAGGTTCATTGAGTATACGTTTATATGTTACTGAATCGGTAATGTTATTTGCAAAAATCCGCATCATGTGATCACAAATCACCAAAGCGCCCATTGCCTCTACAATGGGAACGGCTCTGGGTAAAACGCAAGGGTCATGCCTACCCCTGCCTTCAATTTCTACTTCTTTTCCTTCGGTA
>NVWW01000081.1 GCA_002746335.1 Flavobacteriales bacterium
AATACCTGCCCAAAAACTACAGGTTATAGGCAAAGTTGCAGTAAACGGGAATGATGTCACAGCAAGAGTATACGCTGAAGAAACAGTTTTGGGTAACAAGGCTGTTCACGGAAAGCTTACTGCTTTGGCTGGGATGGGCGTATGGGGCAATGCTCTATCCAGTGGAGAAGGTGTTCGCGGTTCTTCTTCTACAGGCATTGCGGGCCGTTTTGACCTCACTGGAGCAGGCACAGAGATTTTATTGGTAGAAGACAATGGAGTAGATGTGTTTGTTGTTGATGACGGAGGCAATGTAGGTATAGGCATTACGAATCCTGCTTATCCGTTAGACGTAACAGGTGATGCCCGCATAGGATGGCACGGAAGCTCTACGAGAATTAAAATTTTGCCAAGTGATTTCTTTGACGATGATGCATCTGGGGCTTCTGATAGGTACATTGAGTTCACCAATAATGCTACAAAAGGTGTGCACTTCAATAATTGTGCAGCTGGGTGTGATGATATGTGGGCATTTGTACCCATCCCTGAAGGTTACAAGGCCACAGAAGTGATGATTTACGGCAACAATGCTGTTGCTGTCATTGTTTATGACGCAAATTTGTCAACCGGCACTTATGCTGTCCAAAGTGGTGGTTGTACCGTAGGTACATTGTGCAACATCACTGATTTTAATAGCACTGCAACCAATATTCTTTCCGTCACAATAAATGTCAGYGCTACCACTGATGTGTATTACGGGGGCTATGTAACCATCGCTCCGTTCTGATAATCTTGCTTTTTAATAATTGTTAATCTATTATTGTYCCCARGTAAATAATATGTYTAACTAAAAWTTTTTATCATGCCACAAGGAACAATAACTTTTATCAACGATTTYCAGGATGGTGGTAAAATACTTCCTGATTCAGGGCCACCGGAAATTACTTTTCGGCATAATATTCCTGGCACAGGGCTTAATGTGGGAAGTTGCGTAACATATGAGCTTGACGCCAATGGGGTAGCCATCAATCTTCTGTCATGCTCAGTCGTTACTTGTGACATCACTATTGATACAGATACCAGCGGCAACCAAATTGTGCCGGAGGGAAAAACGTTATGTGTAGTCAATGGCGCAACTCTTACCGGAAACATTAAAACTGACGGAGGAAATATTATAGTAAAAGAAGGAAGCACAGTAACCGGTAACCTAAAAGTCGATAAAGGAGATACTGGTACTCTTGGCTCAATCACTATTGAGGGCGCCTCTACAGTAGGTGGCAATGTAAAAATTGATGAGAGCTCGGCCATAACTGTAAATGGCAGTACGGTAAGCGGTAATGTAAAGGCAGATGAAACGCAGGATGTGAAAATGGATAATAACAATGTTAACGGAAATGTAAAAGTTGATGACTGTAACAATGTTTCAGTTACCGGTAATACAATAGGAGGGAATCTTAAAATTGACGATACTACAGGTAGCTGTGATAGCAGTTCTACACCCAATAATGTAACCGGTAATGTTGACGGGTGCCCTTAAATTACTGTTAAACAAACATTTCAATATTCTGTAAAAAACAAACCCTATCAGAGTTAAAACGCTGACAGGGTTTGTTTTTTGCCATAGCATTCCTACACATTAAACACTTTTTCACAAGCTGAAAAGAAGGGTTCGCGTGTTTTACATACTTTTACTTCTTTTTAAATCAAAATCATTAAACTATGATGCTAAAAATGAAAGCAATTGCCACTATGTGCTTTATGGCAATACTCATTACGGATATGCAGGGACAAAGCCAAAGCGCACCACTTTTGCTAAAATCAAGAGTAATAAATCCAAAACATAATGTTGAAGAATTCATCCGATCAATTGAAATCTCTGGTTCAGAAATTGCAGCTGGATATTATTACCGCCTAATTCAATTCAATGAAATTCCAAAGCAGGAAACACGTGAGGAGTTTGAAAATCTTGGCGTAAAGATTCTCGGATATATCCCTCACAATGCATACATTACCGCCATTCCTCAAAACTTTGATAAAACAGTGTTTGCCAACTTCAATATCAAAAGCATCATGTCGGTCAAGCCGGAATACAAAATTCATCCTTCCATAGCTGGGGAAGACCTCCCAGAATGGGCCATAAAGCACCCCGGAACAATAGACGTTATCGTGCAATATTTTTCCACTATATCTGCCGAAATTGCCATCAGGAAAATGCAGGAACAAGGCGCTGTGTTTCTATCTCGCGATGATTATACCCAACTGATAACCATAAGAATTCCGCAAAATGAAATTGAAAAATTCGCAGATCTTCCCCATCTTTTATATATGGAAGCAATTCCTCCGCCAGCCGTGCCCGAAGACACCGAAGGGCGCAGTTTGCACCGCTCCAACATGATTTTTACTGATTATGCCGGAGGGCGAAAATATGACGGTACGGGCGTAAACATTGCCATCAACGATGATGGTTTTGTAGGTCCGCACATTGATTTTACGGGTCGTACTGACCAAACCGATGTAGCGGGCGACTTTATTGGCAGCCATGGCGACATGACCACCGGAATTGCCGGAGGTGCAGGCAACCTTGACCCCACGATTGTGGGCATGGCTCCGGGTGCTTTCCTATATGTCCGCCAATATAACAACACCTTGCCTAACACTGTATCTCTACACAATAGCGACACGATTATGCTGTTTTCCTCTTCTTACAGCAACGGGTGTAATGCTGGGTACACTTCAACAACCCAAAAAGTTGACCAGGAAATCTACAACAACCCCTCGCTCATCCAAGTTTTTTCAGGAGGCAACTCAAACAATCAGGATTGCGGCTACGGGGCGGGCACACAATTTGGCAATGTTACAGGTGGGCACAAAATCGCCAAAAATGTAATCGCTACCGCAAACGTGTTTGCCAATGACAACATCGCAAACAGCAGTAGCCGTGGCCCTGCTTCAGACGGGCGGCTCAAACCCGATATTTCCGCCAATGGGCAGGATCAAATGTCAACCGACCCCGATAATGCTTATGCTTTTGGAGGAGGCACATCGGCAGCGGCTCCCGGTATTTCGGGCATCATGGCGCAACTTTACCATGCATACAGGGAATTGAATGGCGGTACAAATCCTGAATCATCGCTATTAAAGGCATGTTTACTCAATACTGCTGACGACCTCGGTAACCCCGGCCCCGATTTCACCTTCGGATGGGGAAGAGTGAATGCCGCGAGAGCATTGGAAATTCTCGAAAATGTTACCTACACATCTTCCACCATTTCGCAAGCTGGCACAAACAATCATGTCATCATTGTTCCTTCGGGAACAGCGCAACTCAGGGTGATGCTTTATTGGATGGAGCCGGAAGCATCTACCCTCTCTTCTAAGGCATTGATAAATGATTTGGATTTGGTGATAACCGATCCTGTTAATACTGTTATTGAACCTTGGGTGCTTGATCCCACGCCTAACCCCACCAATCTTAGCGCTGATGCTGTGCGAGGAATTGACACACTTAACAATGTGGAGCAAGTTACAATTGACAACCCTGCAACAGGCGGTTATTTGGTAACCGTTTCGGGTACGGGCGTACCGATGGGGCCTCAAAAATATTACATTGTGCATGAGTTTGTAACCAGTGATGTAAAGGTGACTTATCCTTTAGGTGGTGAAGGGCTTGCCCCTGGAGACATCACGAGAATAAGATGGGATGCTTTTGAGGACAACGGGGGTTTCGATTTGGAATATTCTACCGACAATGGYGYCATATGGAACAACATCGTATCGAATTTGAACGCAGCAGCTCGTTTTTACGATTGGTCGRTTCCAAATGCGTTTACYGGAGAAGCATTGGTGCAGATTACAAGAGGCGCTTCGAGCGATGTGAGCGATGCCAACTTTTCCATCACACCAATTCCACAAAACCTTACCATTGATTCGGCTTGCCCGAGTTCTTTTCAACTCTCATGGGATCCCGTATCCGGAGCAACAAGCTATGAAGCCAGTATTCTTGGAGCAAAATACATGGATGCGGCCGGTACAACCACCAATACATTCTTTGAGTTTACAGGGGTAAATTCAACTGTTGAGCAGTGGGTGAGCGTTAAAGCGTTTGGCCCACAAAATGCTAAAGGCCGGAGGGCTTTGGCAATACAAAAAGCGCCAGGGTTGGTGAATTGTGTATTGCCGATAGATGTGATATTGAGTGAAATAATAAGCCCCGCTTCAGGGAAGTCATTTAATTGTCTGAGTTCTGCGCAGGAGAATGTTACGATTAAAATCAAAAGTAACGGTACGAATTCAGTGTCAAATATTCCTGTAAACTACCAACTGAATGGCGGGACAGTTGTTAGTGAAACTTATACAGGAACATTGGGCTCGGGTGATTCGGTCAATTATACCTTTTCTCAACAAATTGACTTTTCAGCTTCCGGCACATACAATCTGCTTTGTTGGAGTGAAATGCCCGGTGATGGTGACCTTTATAGCGATACAGCAACGGCCATTAGCCAAATCATTACCGGCACAGTACAGGGATTTCCGTGGTCGGAAAATTTTGAGTTGTTCAGTAACTGCAGTACAGACAGCGACTGCGGGGCCATAAACTGTTCACTTGGCAACGGCTGGCTCAATCAAACCAATTCAGAAGATGACGATATTGACTGGCGAACCAACAACGGAAGTACACCTTCGAACAATACCGGCCCCTCAGTTGACCATACTCTTGGCGATACCCTTGGCAAATACCTCTATCTCGAAGCATCGGGGGGGTGCAATTTTATGGTGGCGGAGGCAGTTACACCTTGTATAGACCTTACATCGGGAAAAAACGCGCAACTCAGTTTTTGGTATCACATGCTCGGTTCAGATATGGGCGAGTTGCATGTGGACGTTGCCGATGGATTGACATGGAATTTGGACGTCACTTCCCCCATTTCCGGGAACTTTGGAAATACTTGGATACAGGGTTTGGTTGACCTCTCCTCGTTTTGGGGAAGAATGATTGCTGTGCGATTCAGGGGAATAACAGGCCCCAGCTTTGAAAGTGATATTGCCATTGACGATATCATGCTCACAGCAGATTCCATTTTCTCATCTGTAACTGGTTTAAATAATCAAATTAGCATGCACGTTTTCCCTAATCCTGGAAACGGAAAATTCAATTTGCATTTAAGTGGGATGATTGCCGGTGACTTGAGTATTGAAGTAAGCAACTTATTGGGGAAAACGGTTCATTACGAAGCTTTCAGCAATGTTTCTGATCGCTTTCAAAGCGAAATTGATTTGTCTGCGCTTGCTTCGGGCACTTATTTTTTGAGGGCAACCTCACTGCAGGGCATGAAAGTGATTAAACTGGTGATTGAATAAAAAATATTATTCACCATCAACATGATGTTTGTAGCCCAGTTCAAGCATTTTGTCTTCATCGCCTTTGGCTATTAAAAGATAAAGCGTGTCTCCCCGTGGGCAAGTGCATGCCTCGCAAACATCTTCGTGTGTTCTTTTTGTTTTAAGTTCAAACACTGTTGTGTTTTGTTTTTTGTAGTAAGCAATAATTACCTCTTTTTCCTTTTCTTTCGGATAAAATTCGCGGTTTGATTTTTGCCAATCCTTTTCCCATGCATTGCCCCTGCATTGCACGGGGTCTGTTTTTACCCAAATTTTTTTAACAGGTTCTGCTTTTTTCTCGATAACTGGCGAAATCGCTTCAGTGGTCTTTCGGGAGCAACCGCTATTTGCGGTAATGCAACAAATCAACAGAACGAGTTTACAATAGTTATTAAGCATAATATCTGACGATAATTTTTTTATAAAAAAGCAATTTTACCAATTAATATGATGATTATCAGTATTTTAAATTAAAATCGTAATGACAAAAAATGCTAAAGCCAACCTGCTTTCTTTTAGGCAGCAGGGTTGTCAATTACCATAAACTTTCTCTCCATTCACAAAAGTTGCAATTACTTTTGTGTTTAACAGTTCCTCAATTGACACTTTCATAATGTCACGGTCCAAAATCACGAAGTCAGCTTTTTTTCCAACTTCGAGCGACCCCTTTTCATTTTCTTCAAAATTGGTAATAGCAGCGCCAATGGTCATTCCGCGCAGAGTTTCTTCGCGAGAAAGCGCATTTTCCATTTGATAGCCATTTTTTGGAAATCCATTTGAGTCCATTCGTGCAACTGCTGCATAAAAAGTTTTAAAAGGAGAGATACCTTCCACCGGGAAATCAGTGCCAAGCGCCAATATGCCGTTTTGTTGAAGCAAATCTTTGAAAGCATAAGCACCTTTCACTCGTTTCGGGCCAAGTCGATCTTTTGCCCAATACATATCGGAAGTTGCATGGGTGGGCTGCACAGAAGGGATGATGTTGCATTTCCCAAATTTTTGAAAATCATCCGAATGAACAACTTGGGCGTGTTCGATGCGCCAGCGCTTGTCGTTGGTACCTTGCAAAACTTCTGCATAAATGTCTAATATTAAGCGGTTGGCCGAATCTCCAATACAATGAGTATTCATTTGAAAGCCCATTTCAAGAAGTTTTTGAGCGTAGTTTTTGAAGTGATTTTCTTCATTTAAAATCAGACCATAATGTTCGGACTCAATAATGTCTGAGTAGGGTTCGAGTAAGCAGGCGCCACGCGAGCCGAGTGCCCCATCAGCATAAAATTTAAAGGAACGCACATTTAGCCGCTCTGTTTTGTAAGGGCCTGTAATCAGGTAATGGTCAAAATTTTCTTTTGTGTCAGAAAGCATGGCGTAAATTTTCATTTTGAGCTTTCCTTCTTTTTGCAATTGGTCTATTAATTCTATTTCAGATTTACTCATTCCGGCATCGTCAACGGTGGTGAGGCCAACGGCAAAGCAGTTTTGCTGGGCGTCCAAAAGGGCTTTGATTTTTTGCTCTTTATTTGTTCTTGGAACGGCTTTTCCAACTAAACCGATAGCGTTGTCAATCAAAATCCCTGTTAGCTTATCGTCTTTCATCTCAATGATGCCACCATTAATTTTTGATTCAATCGTAACATTTGCTTTGTTCAATGCCTTTTGGTTTGCCAGAGCAGCATGCCCGTCAATTCTCCGAATTAAAACAGGTGTTTCAGGAAACAAGCTATCCAAAATTTCTTTGTTTGGGAATTCCTTCACTTCCCAATCATTTTGATCCCAGCCTCGGCCGGTAATCCACTTTGCTTTACTGTTTTTTGAAAATTCAACTACTCTTTCGATGACTTCATCAAATGATTTTGTACCGACTAAATCTACCTGTTGCAAGCTCAAGCCGTACCCTAAAAAGTGGCAGTGCGCATCAATGAACCCAGGGAAAACGGGGCGTTTTTTGGCATCAACTTTCTCTTTTGCTGAGTATTTGTTGAGGATTTCTCGCTCTGCGCCAATTGCTACAATCGTATCGTTGCGAATAGCCATTGCTTCGGTTGTTGAAAATAAATTGTCAACCGTGTAAATGATTGCATTGTGAACAACCAAATCTACTTCTTCGGTTTGTAAGCAGGAAGTGAACGAAGCAGCCATAAATAGCAAGCAAGTTTTAGAACGAAAGTTCATGAATTTTTCATTTTTATCAAATAATCAAATCGGTAACTTGAATAGGGTAAATGATCCGATTGTTGTAGGTAAATGCCATCTAAATTTAGTTTATCGCATATTTTATCCAATTCTTCTTTTGACCAAAATTTACCCATAGGGTTTTTGTTGAGCACGTTGTTTTTCAGGTAACGCATTTTATCTTTTGGAGTCTTGTAAAATTTCCACAGGTGTTCTTTGGCAGGGATGTCGCCTATTAGCATCATGCCGCCATTGTTGAGCAATTTTGCAGCTTCTGTAATGACTTTTTTCCCTTTGCGGAAGGTGTCGAAATATTGAAATGAAAAGTAGAGCAAGATTTTATCAGCTTTTTGTACAAATTGTTTTGACGATAATAAGGCATCAGCTACTTCATAAGTTATATTTTCTGCGTTGTTATTTGCTTTTGCGTTTTCGATTTGGGCACCTGAGAAATCAAAGCCGTAAATGTGTTGGCAATGTTGGCTAAGGAGCTTCGTAAGCAGTCCGTTTCCGCAGCAAATGTCCAAAACGGTTTCGTGTAGTTGTATTTTTAATGTGTTGATGATATATGCCGAAATTTCAGAAATAGTTTTGGTATCAAGTGGTTCGTTTTTGATGTAGCGCTCTACCTGCACAAAAGGGTCGTCATTAGCTGCGTTATTATCCCAGTATTTTTTCCAGTCCATTTGTGATCACATAAATTTTAGAAATGGCAGTTTTCTTTTGAGTTTTTCTTTGTCAAGTATCAGTACAAAAATAATAAGCAAAAACGGCATTGCCGGAACTTTGTAGCGGGCAATTGCTCCCAAAATTGGAACAGTGAGCCCCGCTAAACAGAAAATAATTAACACGAAAGTAATGGAAAAATAGAGCAAGTTTTTTTCCATGAGCGAAAAGGATGATTTCATGAAAGTAAGACAAGCAATGCCAATCAAAAAAATGATGAAAGTTTCAATTGCTGAAATCAGTAAAAGCGGGCTTTTGGCTTCCCACAAAAATGGGCGCAGTAGTGTGTTCACAAGCGCGTTTGGAACACTTTTTATGTAACTCCATAAACTGGCTTCAAGTTGTGGGATGCTGATGGCGCTGCCGGGGCTTCCGAGGTCCATGTACATTTGGTATATGAGTGTGTCATCTGTAGCAGTGATAGCGGAATTAATCGGGCGCTCGATGCTTGTGAGATAGTAGGGGGTTCCTGGCTTCAGCTTGCAGTAAGTGATGAACCGCGCAAATTTTTCCTGTTTGAATTTGATTATTTTATTGAGGTGCTCGGATGAGATATAGATGGTGTCAGTTTTTTCTTCAATGGTTCGCTCAAGGTAAGCTCCGCCTTTTGATGTGTTGATGAAGTTCCACTGTTTTTTGGCGAGGAAATCGAGGTAATCACGCGTGTTGAAAATATGGTGAAGATTAGCTCCGATGAGGGTGAAAAAACCAATTGTGATAACATAATTTATTAATGGATGTTTGAGAGGTGATTTTGCTGCCAATAGCATTGCAATAAGGCAGGGTACTATGGCGATTAATATGTAAAGTTTTGTAATAGAAAGCAGGAATGCTGAAAAGCAAATCCAAATGATTCCTTTAATGGAGAATCCTTTCAAAATCAGTTGGTAGAAAGAATAAATGAGCATGCCCAGGGCAAAAATCAAAAGCCCTTCTTTCAAAACTCCTGAGCCCCAAAATAATACGGAAGGAGCGAGAAAAACCGCTGCTGTCAGTAGTTTACCTTTACCTTTGAGATGAACTGAAAAAGTTTTGTAAATGGCCGTCAGTCCTGTGAGCGAAATAAAGCACATAAAGATGGAGTGAACTTGGTAATAACCCCCCAGTGAAAAGAACCTGAGGATGGTGTTGAAACGAATCATCGTGTGGGTTTCGTGGTTAAAATCGCTAGCGTATTTCTGCGTCCAGTTAATCATATAGGTCTGGTAATTCTGCTCGAAATATTCAGGGTCGTTTTGTAACCCAAACAGTAGCCGGAAGAAGTCTTCTTTATTTGCCCAAAAGGCATTGTACATTACTTCACTGGCGTCAAAAAATTTGTAAATATCTGCCGTCATGCGGTCAGTATAATAAAAAGTGTAAACAGCCCAAAGCGTAGCTCCAAAAAGAATTTTCAGGAGAAAAATACCTGAGATTAACTTTCGTGAAAGACCCTCACATTCAAAGAATTTCATTTTGGAAATAAGCCAAATGAAAAGGACTGAGTAAAATATGCAAAGCAGAATCTCCATTGCTGCGAAGATACAATCCTGTTGATAAAAGAAGTCTGAAATCCAAAGTGAAAAAAGTACATTTGCACATTAGTTTTTTCAAATGGAAACATTGCAAAAAGAAAAAGAACTTACCACCACAGAAGATGCACAGGAGCTTGGCTTGTTGCCGGCAGAATTCGAAAAAATAAAAGAGATTCTCGGAAGAACTCCCAACTTCACCGAACTGAGTATTTTCTCAGTGATGTGGAGCGAACATTGCTCGTACAAGAATTCGATTAAGTGGCTGAAAACGCTACCTCGCAGTGGCCCCCACATGCTCGTAGAGGCAGGTGAAGAAAACGCTGGTTTAGTGGACATCGGCAATGGAATGGCTTGTGCTTTCAAAATTGAATCACACAACCATCCTTCGGCTCTTGAACCGTTTCAAGGAGCAGCAACAGGTGTAGGAGGCATCAACCGAGATATTTTTACCATGGGTGCTCGGCCTATTGCGCAATTAAACTCTCTTCGCTTTGGTGATATTTCTTTGGCCAGAACTAAATGGCTTTTAAAAGGTGTAGTGAAAGGAATTGGTGATTATGGCAATTCATTCGGTATTCCTGTTTTGGGTGGTGAGGTTTTTTTCGATGAATGCTATAATACTAACCCTTTAGTAAATGCTATGTCGGCCGGAATTGTAGAAGTAGATAAAGTGATTTCAGCAATATCTAAAGGAGTCGGAAACCCTGTTTATATTGTGGGATCTTCTACGGGGAAAGACGGCATTCACGGGGCCTCTTTCGCATCAAAAGACATCGGTGAGAATGCGATGGATGACCTGCCATCAGTGCAGGTGGGCGATCCCTTTCAAGAAAAACTATTATTGGAAGCGTCATTGGAATTGGCCGATACAGATTGTGTTGTTGGTATGCAGGACATGGGCGCTGCAGGCATCACTTGCTCCACATCTGAAATGAGTGAAAAGGGTGGCTATGGTATGCGCATTGATCTGGATAAAGTTCCGACAAGGCAGAGGGATATGAAACCGTTTGAAATTCTGCTTTCTGAATCGCAAGAGCGGATGCTGGTTGTCATCAAAAAAGGAAAAGAACAGGCCGCCAAAGAYWTTTTYGATAAATGGGATTTGAACTGCGTGCAAATAGGAGAGGTGACCGAAGGGGGCATGCTGGAATACTATGAAAATGGTGAATTGGTGGCAGAAGTTCCTGCAGAGCCGCTCGTATTAGGAGGCGGGGCGCCTGTTTACGACCGSGAATAYCTTGAACCAGCTTATTTTTCAGAAGCYAAAAAGTTCTCCATWGATCAAATTGAAGAGCCTAAAAACCTAAAAGAAGTTGCAGCWTTYCTCATTTCCCATCCCAATATTTGTTCCAAAAAATGGGTGATTGAACAATATGATTCGATGGTAGGCACGGTAAATATGAGCACCAACCAACCAACAGATGCTNGAATTGTAAACCTAAAAGGATTAAATAAAGCATTGGTTTTTACCGTAGATTGCAATGCTCGCTATGTTTATGTAGACCCTGAGCAGGGTTGCGCCATTGCGGTTGCAGAGGCAGCAAGAAACATTGTTTGTTCGGGCGGAGAGCCGAGCGCTATTACCAATTGCCTGAATTTCGGAAATCCCTACAATCCGGTAGTTTATTGGCAGTTTGTGGGTGCTATTAAAGGCATGAGTAAATCATGTATAAAATTTGAAACCCCTGTAACCGGAGGTAATGTGAGTTTTTATAACCAGACGGTTTTAAACGATAAAGAAGAAGCCGTTTTTCCTACACCAACCATCGGGATGATGGGCCTCGTGGAGGACAAAAACCGCATCACTTCATTGGCGTTTCAGCAAAAAGAAGATTTGATTTATTTGTTGGGGGAGTCAAAAAATGACATTAATTGTTCAGAGTATTTGTATTCATATCACAAAGTGAAACTTTCTCCAGCTCCTTATTTTGATTTGGAAAAAGAATATCAGTTGCAGGAAACAGTAAAAACATTAATAAAAGAAGGGTTGATTCAATCTGCGCATGATTGCTCCGATGGTGGCCTGTTCATCACTTTGCTCGAAAGCGCGATGCCAAATAATTTAGGTTTTGACATCACTACCGACAGTGAAATACGCAAGGACGCTTTTCTTTTTGGCGAAGGCCAGAGTAGGGTAGTGGTGAGCATTTCTCCTGAAAAGGAAAACGAATTTCTCGATATTATGTCGCTCGTAAAAACCGAATGCTCATTGCTCGGCCATGCCACCAAAGGCGAGATGCGAATTGATGATGAGTCTTTTGGGCAAGTTTTCGATTCAAAAGAACAATACGAAAATGCGTTGGAGAACTGCCTGAAAAATTAGTTTTTCCTCTTCTCTTGAAAAAAATTCTTTAAACGCCCAACCTTTTTTCTTTTTCATTCGTATTACGCTCATAATTAAGCATGTTATATCCAGTTGCATCCTGCTTATAATGACAACCATTCTCAAGACATTCGTCATTTTTATAATTCCTAAAAAAATTCTGCTATGAAATACAAAGTATTCACGACCGGCCTGAGCGCCTGCTTGCGCGAAGGGAGTAAAAAGTTTACGCTATTGGCAGCATTGGCTGCTTTTTCCTTTTTTGGTTTTTCACAGCCTGTAGCCGACTTTACTTTTGCATATACCAACGGTGGCTGCCATCCTGATTCGGTGTTGTTTACCAATACCAGTACAGGTTATGATTCTTCCTTTTGGGATTTCGGTGATTTCGGGCCTGACACTTCTTCTGCTACTAACCCATATTATATCTATACCTGGTATGGCACCTATACAGTAGTGCTTACGGTTTACAACACATCTACCGGAGACAGCGCACAGGTAGCAAAGCCGGTATTTATTAACTACACGCCTGACCCATGGTGGGCATGGTTTTGGACAGACCCCAACCCTTCATGCCCTGGTGGTGATGTGCAATTTAATAATTTTATGTTTCCTGCCCCTGATTCGGTTTGGTGGTATTTTGGTGATGGCGATTCATCCAATATCACGCAACCCTCCCACATTTATTCTGATACGGGAAACTACAGTATTACTTTTATTGCCTATAATAGTTGTGGGTTAGATTCAGAGGTGGCAATTCATACAGTAGATTCCAATGTTATGAACGCTGCGTTTTTTCCAGATGCCAATCCAGCCTGTCCCAACCAGTTGGTGAATTTTGCTAACAATTCCTTTCCTGCTGGCGATTCAGCCAAGTGGTATTTTGGCGATGGGGATTCGGCTTTCACCTACAACGCCTCGCATGCCTATTCGGCCATTGGTGTTTACAATGTGGTGATGATTGTTTTTGGCACATGCTACAGCGATACCGATACAGTATCAATCACCATTGATAATACAATTGTACCCACAGTAACTGCGATTGCGAGTTTGGACACTGTTTGTCCAAATGATTCGGTGGACTTCACCGGCTTAGGTGCTAATTTAGTGAGCTATTCGTGGGATTTTGATGACGGAAATTTTTCATTGCAGCAAAACACTCAACACGCTTTTGCTATTTCGGGCACTTACAATGTCGTTTTCACAGGCACAAATTCCTGTGGAAATTCTGATACAGACACAGTAACGGTAGTAGCAGACCCCAATGCCAGGCCGACTCCTTCCTTTTCTCACAACCCTTGGTCTTTTTGTTCAACCTTCTCGAATATATGTCCGGGCACCAATGTGAGTTTTGACAACAATACACTTTTGGGTGTATCTTATTTCTGGGATTTTGGTGATGGAAATACTTCAGCCGATTTTGAACCGGTACATGCTTATGCGGATACGGGCGCCTATAACGTAAAATTAGTGGCTACCAGTTCATGTGGAGGCATGGATTCCGTCACCAACTGTGTTTATGTGGTGGATGACGCTGACCCAACCCCATGGTTTTGCTATAACCCGTTGTGCTTTCCCTCACCGGTCTGTGTCAATTCACCGGTTTATTTTGAAAACTTTAGCGCAGACACTACTGATGTGTTATGGACATTCGGAAATGGAGATTCTTCTACAGCAGTAAATCCGGTTTATACATTTACTGGTACGGGTTCTTATACGGTAACTTTGAAAATTACCAATGGCTGCGGAAGAGTAGGTTATTATTCCGAAACAATAACAGTCAACACTGCGGCTGCTCCATCCGTTTGGTGGTCATGGGCGAATCCTGTCAGTGCTTGCCCGGGAGACAACATCCAATTTGATGGCTGGAGCGCTTCAGCAGCAAACTACCGTTGGTATTTCGATGACGGGGATTCCGCTACAATAAGCAATCCGATACATGTTTATACTACTGCAGGAACATACAATGCCATGTTTGTGGTGTTTAACGATTGTGGAAGCGATACCGATTACGTGAGTATTACCATTAATCCTGGCCCATTAGCCGATTTCACTTTTGATACGGTATGTGTTGGAAGTGCTACAATTTTTACAGACCAAACTTCCCCAGTTCCCGATACATGGGCTTGGGATTTTGGTGATGGCGATACTTCAACAACCCAAAACCCATCTCATACGTATGCAGCGGGCGGAACATATAATGCTTCTCTAACCGTTACAAAAACCGGTTGTGTTGACAATATTTCCTATTCTGTACTGGTGAGCGACCCAACGGTCTCTACCACCCAAACCAACGTTTCCTGCAACGCTGGAAGCGATGGAAGTGCAACTGCAAACCCAAGCGGGGGAGCGGCTCCTTATTCTTATACCTGGGATGATACCGGCTTGCAAACCACCCAAACAGCTACCGGTCTTTCTGTCGGAACCTACAAAGTAACCGTTACCGATGTTAAGGGTTGCGCAGATTCAGCGACTGTAGTTGTTACAGAGCCATCGGCCCTTTCTGTATTAACAGGCAGTACACCTCTGACTTGCAATGGCGGAAGTGATGGAACGGCAACCGCTTCTGGTTTGGGAGGAACACCTCCTTATGGTTACTTATGGGATGCTTCTGCGGGCTCGCAAACCACTGCTACAGCAACAGGGTTGAGTGCCGGAACTTACGGGGTAACCGTTACGGATGCAAATGGCTGTACGGTTTCAACAACAGAGACGGTTACTGAGCCCACAGCACTTAGTTTAAGTACTTCAAAAACCGATGTTTCATGCAATGGCGGAAGTGATGGAACGGCTACAGTTATACCCTCTGGTGCAACACCGCCATACACTTATTTGTGGAGTGATGGACAAACTGATTCTACGGCAACAGGACTGATAGCGGCAAGTTATGATGTAACTGTAACAGATGCTAATGGCTGTCAGGGTTCCGCTACGAGAAATGTGAGTGAACCCACTTTGTTGGTACTTGCAATGAGCAGCACTGCTGCTTTGTGCAATGGCAACTGTGATGGTTCAGCAGCAGCAACGCCTTCAGGTGGAACAATTCCTTATACTTATTTGTGGGATAATGCCCAAACCGATCCTACGGCAATAGGGCTTTGTGCAGGAACTTACTCGGTAACTGTTACTGACGCAAATAGCTGTACAGTAGTAAGCAGTGTAACAGTAACAGAACCAACTGCACTGTCTGTTTCCATCAGTATTACAGAACCTACCTGCTTTGCCGCTTGTGATGCTTTAGGAACAACAACCGTAAGCGGTGGGGTAGCTCCTTATACATATTTGTGGAACGATGGTACAAATAACCCTTTTTGCCCAGGGGCCTGTGGCAGTGTAACTTATACTGTTACGGTTACCGATGCTAATGGCTGTATTGCAATTAATTCATTTACTCCTACAGACCCGCCTTTGTTAACAACCGGCACTGCCGATACCGATGCTACTTGTAATGGAACTTGCGATGGGCAATCAACCGTAACCCCCGGTGGAGGAACACCGGGCTATACATACTTGTGGTCTTCAGGTGGAACATCGGCTACAGAAACAGGGTTATGTGCTGGAACTTATGTGGTAACTGTTACTGATGCGAATGGTTGTGTAGAAACGGATACTGCAACAATCAATGAACCTACTGCGCTTTCATTGGCTTCTACAACTACAAGCGCTACTTGTGGCGGTTCTAACGGAACGGCAACGGTAACACCTTCAGGCGGAACACCCGGTTATACTTATTTGTGGGATGCTGCTGCAGGTTCGCAAACCGACTCTACAGCTACCGGGCTTGCAGCCGGATGTTATGACGTTACTGTTACCGATGTCAACGGCTGTACTGCCGCCAAATCGGTTTGCGTGAGCAACATTGCCGGCCCGGGATTGACTACTGCCAAAACAGACGTAAGCTGTGATGGCGGCAATGACGGAACAGCCACTGTAACTGCTGTTGGAGGAACTACTCCTTATTCTTATCTATGGGATGATGGCAGTGCCCAAACAACATCAACTGCTACCGGTTTAACTGCAGCAACTTACAATGTTACAGTTACCGATGGCAATAGTTGTGTCAGCACGGGAAGTGTTACTGTCAACGAGCCATCCGCGATAACAACTTCAACTTCTTCAACAGATGCAAGCTGCAATGGTATATGTGATGGAAGTGCATCGGTGAGTGCATCAGGTGGAACTTCGCCTTACAGCTATGCTTGGTCATCGGGCGGAACAGTAACTACAGAAACAGGCTTGTGTGCAGGGATGGTTTACGTCACCATAACCGATGCTAATGGTTGCACTGCAACAGATAGTGCTTCGGTTTTAGAACCAACAGCTTTATCATCTTCCACATCATCAACCGATGCGAGTTGTAATGGAGCATGCGATGGAAATGCTACAGTAACTGCATCAGGAGGGACAACTCCTTATTCCTATAGTTGGCCATCGGGAGGAACAAATTCGACTGACTCATCATTGTGTGCTGGAAACCACATGGTGACCATCACTGATGCCAACGGCTGTATATTGGTGGATACGGCAACGGTCAGCGAACCGACTGCCATTACCATTTCTACTTCTTCCAGTGATGCAACTTGCGGAAGTTCAAACGGAGACGCTACAGCCACGGCAAGCGGTGGCATGCCGCCTTATTCCTACTTGTGGGATAATGCGCAAACGACCGCAACTGCCACTGGATTGGCTGCAGGTGTTTATTCAGTTACCGTAACTGATTCAACCGGATGCTCGGCAAACACAACAGCTTCGGTGAATAATGCAGGCGGGCCAACAGTGAATATTTCTGCGGCAGCAGATGCAACTTGCAGTGGCGGAAGTGATGGCTCGGCAACTGTAATTGTTACGGGTGGGACTTCTCCATTTACTTATTTGTGGGATGATGTAGGGGCGCAAACAACTGCAATAGCTACAGGCTTGATGGCAGGCACTTACAATGTTATTGTAACTGATTCCAATGGCTGCATCAGCACTGCTGATACCACCATTTCAGAACCTTCGGCAATTTCGTTGTTGTTGTCATCAACTGATGCGAACTGTAACAGTACTTGTGACGGCTCGGCTTCTGTAACCGCTTCAGGCGGAACACCGGGTTATAATTATTTGTGGTCTGATGGGCAAACTGGCAGCGTTGCAGGTGGATTATGTGTTGGAATGTACTCGGTAACCGCAACAGATGCCAATGGGTGCACTGCTGTGGATAGCGTCACAATTTCAGAACCTGCTGCTTTGAGCATTTCTACTTCAGATACACATGTAAGCTGCAACAGCTTTTGTGATGGCTCGGCAACTGCGACTGCATCGGGTGGCACAGCGCCTTATTCTTATTCTTGGTCATCAGGCGGAACTGCTTCAATGGAGTTGACATTATGTGCTGGAAGTTATGCAGTTACTGTAACCGATGCTAACGGTTGTTCAGTAAGTGATTCCGTTTTAATTGCTGAGCCAACAGCCATTTCATTAACCACTTCGGCTGTTGATGCCAACTGCGACTCTGCTAACGGCAACGCAACTGTTTCCGCTTTAGGTGGAATGCCGCCATACACCTACTTGTGGAATGACGGTGGTGCGCAGGCAACTGCCAGCGCCACTGGATTGGCTGCAGGCGTTTATTCAGTGACCGTTACTGATTCTACTGGTTGTTCTGTTACGGCAACTACTTCCGTGAACAACATTGGCGGACCTACGCTGAACATTTCAGCAGTCAGCGATGTTAGCTGCAATGGGGGAAGTGACGGCTCGGCAACGGTTACCGCATCTGGTGCAGCAACGCCATTCACTTATTTGTGGAATGATGCCGGTGGACAAACTGCCGTAACTGCAACTGGCCTTGCAGCAGGAAATTATAGTGTGATTGTAACCGATTCAAATAATTGCATCAGTTCCGTTGATACGACTATTTCCGAGCCATCGGCTATTTCACTGGTAATGGCATCAACTGATGCGAGTTGTGGTGGCTCTTGTGATGGTTCAGCTTCAGTAACTGCTTCTGGCGGAACACCTGGTTATAGTTATTTGTGGTCTAATGGGCAAACTGGCTCATCAGCTACTGGGTTGTGTGCTGGAACTTATTCAGTAACGGTAACTGATAACAACGGCTGTACAGCAATTGACAGTGCAACTATTTCTGAACCATTGGCAGTTTCAGTGAGCTTATCAGGAACAGATGCAAGTTGCAATGGTGCTTGTGACGGCTCGGCGAGTGCAACTGCCTCAGGTGGAACTCCCGGTTACACCTATTTGTGGTCTGATGGGCAAACTGGTTCATCAGCTATTGGACTGTGTTCGGGAAGTTACTCAATCACAACAACCGATGCAAATGGCTGCGCGGCAGTTGATTCCATTATCATTGGCGAACCATCAACCATTTCGATTTTAGTTACAGTCAATGATGCCAACTGTGGTTCTTCAAACGGAGATGCAACTGCAACAGCAAGCGGAGGCACACCCCCATACACATACCAATGGGATGATTCGTTGGCACAAACCACGGCAACTGCCACTGGATTGGCTGCAGGTGTGTACAATGTTACTGTTACCGATTCTGCCGGATGTACGTTCACTGTGGTAGCCGCTATTAGCAACTTGGGCGGCCCGACTATTTCGGTTTCTTCTACCGATGAAACTTGTGTAGGAAATGATGGTACGGCAACAGTAACGGTTACTGGTGGAACTTCGCCATTCACTTATCAGTGGAGTGATGGACAGTCCACAGCAACAGCAACAGGATTGGTTGCCGGAAATTACAATATAACCGTAACCGATGCCAGCAGTTGCATCAGCACAGCAAGCACAACGGTTGGAGGTGGCAGTGGCTCAATGAGTGTTACAACTTCTACAACAGATGAGTCATGTGCAGGTGCATGTGACGGCTCAGCAACAGCCACGGTATCAGGAGGAACATCACCTTATAATTATGTGTGGAGCACTTTTGATGGGCTGTCGCCCACTTGTGCTGGAACTTACACGGTAACCGTTACCGACAATGGCGGCTGCTCTGTTACAGCATCTGCGACAATTGGCTCGCCATCTGCAATAGTGTTAACAACTTCTTCAAATCCTGCAAATTGTAGCGTTGCTGACGGAGATGCAACTGTAACTGCTTCTGGTGGTACACCGCCTTATTCTTACTTATGGAATGGTGGGCAGACGGACTCCGTAGCCGTTGCCCTGAGCAGCGGAAGTTATTCGGTTACTGTTACGGATGCTAATGGATGCACAGCTACAGATTCGATTTCAGTAGGCAATACCAGTGGCTTGTCAGCAAGTATTGGAACAATCACAAATGTGAATTGCAATGGAGGCAGCGATGGTGATGCAACTGTAGTAGCTGTAGGAGGTATATCTCCATACACCTATTCATGGGGCAACGGGCAAACTGATGCAACGGCCACCGGATTGTC
>NVWW01000082.1 GCA_002746335.1 Flavobacteriales bacterium
GCCTACATGCGCAGGCAAACCAACACGATTAACTACAGCACGGAATTGCCGCTGGCGCAGGGCCTTACGTTTGATGTTTGATATTGCTATTGAATCACAACTTGCAAGTGAAAATCAAAGAACTCTCTACGGCTGAAGGGTATAACCAATGGGCTCCCATTTATGAGCACAACGAAAACCCGTTGATGGCGCTGGATGAAATTGCCTTTAAAGAAAATGTAGAGCCGGTATTGGAAGATGAAAAAATAGCCGATTTAGGATGCGGTACGGGCAGGTTCTCGGTGATGCTTTCGGCATTGGGCGCAGAAGTAACAGGGGTAGATGCTTCGAAAGGGATGTTGGAAATTGCTAAAACAAAAACCAGTAATAGCATTTCTTTTATTCAACATGATTTGTCAAAACCACTGCCGCTCGAAAACAATTATTTTGACAAAGTCATCAGCACATTGGTGTTAGAGCATATCCCCGATTTGCTGCTTTTTTTCAATGAAATCAAAAGAATCTGTAAACCACAGGGCAGTATTTATATTTCCGGGATGCACCCGGCCATGATGCTCAAAGGCAACCGTGCCAATTTCACCGACCCGCTTACAGGCGAAGAAGTGAGGCCAAAGGGTTATGACCATCAGCTGTCTGATTTTGTAATAAACATCAGCAAAGCCGGGCTGGAGATTGAAGGCATGAAAGAATACAATGGTAACCAAGAATTAGCAAAACAATTTCCTAAAGCAGAGAAGTATCTGCACTGGCCAATGTTGGTGATTTTTAAGTTGAAAGCTAAATAATTTTACCTGTAACAAAGTGGCGTTACGATTTATTGTCTTCCTTTTTTCGGCTGTTTTGTTTTCCTGCTCGCAAGATGTGGAAACAAAGCAGCATTCAGCTCCGTCTGCTATTGAAAAATGGCGAGCTGAACTTGACTTGGGAGAAGCTGCGTTGCCTTTCTTTTTTGAACTCTCTGAAAATCAAATCACCATCATAAATGCCGAAGAGCGTATTGAAATAGAGGCCATTCAACGAAAAGGCGACTCTATAGTTATAGAAATGCCTTATTTCGATTCGGAAATAAAAGCCAAATTCACATCGGACTCAACGATGAAAGGCACGTGGCTCAATTACTCAAAAGGTAAAAACTATCAAGTTCCATTTTTTGCATCTACAAGTGGTTTAAAAAATCGCTTTAATGTAAACCTTGAAACTGCAATGAGCTACTTCGGGAAATGGGAAACCACATTCAGTCCCGATACCATCAGCGCACAGAAGGCAATCGGGATTTTTCAACAAAGCGGAAATAAAATAACCGGCACATTTGTCACCGAAACGGGCGACTACCGTTTTTTGGAAGGCAATGCAACGGATGATTCGCTTTTTTTGTCATGTTTTGATGGGGCACATGCTTTTTTGTTCAAAGCAAAACTCAACGATGACGGCACACTCGAAGGCATATTTTGGTCAGGCAACCATTGGAAAGAACCATGGATTGCAAAACGAAACGAAACCATTGAGTTAACCCACCCCGACTCACTAACATTTTTGAAAAACGGCTATGATAAATTCGCTTTCACTTTTCCTGATTTAGACAGCAATTTAGTTTCGCTCGCGGATGATAAATATCAGGGGAAGGTGGTCATTATTCAAATTATGGGAACCTGGTGCCCGAATTGCGTTGATGAGACTAAATTTTTATCAAAGCTTTATGATAAACACCACGAAAAAGGATTAGAAATCATTGGGCTGGCGTATGAGCGAGCCAGTGATTTTCAAAAAGCAGTGCAAAATGTGCAAAAGCACAAAGCCGTTTTAAATGCCGAATATGATTTTCTCATTGCTGGAAATTCTAAAAAAACCAAAGCAGCAGAAACCTTGCCGATGCTTAACCACATCATGTCTTACCCCACCGCCATTTTTATTGATAAAAAAGGTAAAATTCAAAAAATACACACGGGTTTTTACGGTCCGGGAACGGGTGTGTATTATGAAAATTTTGTGAAAGAAATTACCGCATTTGTAGAAGAGCTTCTCACCGAATCATCATAACCTGATAGCTCGTCTTTCTTGCATTTTTCTATTGACAAAAAGCAGCTGCCCAGAAATGTTTTCGTGTTGATTTCAGTGCGAATGAATTATTAGAAGATTGCCTTAATAGCTGCGGTCATTAACACTTGCTTAATGATGGACTCGATGAAAATCGTGTTGGGAACTGTGCAACAGAAAAAGTTGAGGGAAGAGACAAATAAAAGGGACAAAACAATATTTTGATAATCTAAACATGCTGCTGAATTGAAGTGCTACTTCTGAGAAACGCACGAAAAACTCAAATATTATTTTGGCAAAAGGCAAAAAAGAATTTTTTTTAATCCAAATATTTGCTGAGGTCCTCAGCATTTATAAAGCACTATTTGGGAAAAATCATTATTTTAGCCAACTTTTTGATTTTTTATCCGTCATATAAAGCATAAAGCTAAAAACATGAAGCAATTTTATCGAAGCGCCATCCTTCTTTTTTTCGGAATACTTTCGGGACTTAATTCTGCATTTGCCTCACATATCATGGGAGTAGATATTACCTACACTTGCTTGAGTAGCGATACGTATGTATTTACGCTCACTGTTTACCGCGATTGCAGTGGCATTAGCCCTCCCACAAGCTATAATCTTGATTTTAGTTCTGTCTCCTGCGGGGAAAATTTTTCTGTTAACCTTCCACAAATTGGTTCAGAAATAGACGTTTCAGCAGTTTGTCCTACAGCCACTACTACTTGTGCCGGAGGTACACTTCCCGGAACTGAAGCATGGACCTATCAGGCACAGATTACTTTGCCGGATACTTGCAGCGACTGGATTGCCAGCTGGAACTCCTGCTGCCGAAATCCCGCTATCACAAACTTGGATAACCCCGGCAGCCGCGACACCTATGTGCAAGTATCATTGGATAATACAGGTGGCCTTTGCAATAATTCACCTCAATACGCGTCTTTGCCGGTCCCTTATATCTGTGCGGGCCAATTATTTACATACAATCATGGAGCCTTTGATATTGATGGCGATTCACTTGTTTATTCGTTGGCGCAGCCGCTTGAACTGCCCGGACCTCCGGGAACGCCTATCCCTTATGCAACGGGCGGGTACACCATCACCAACCCGGTTTTGAATAGCGGAGGCTTCAACTTTAATCCCCTTACAGGTGAAATGTGCTTCACCCCAAACCAACAACAACAAAATGTGGTTTCGGTCATTATTGAAGAGTACAGAAACGGKGTTTTGATYGCYACACAYATMCGTGAAATGCAGGTAATCGTCTCAAGCACCTGCAGTAACCAGCCGCCATCTATTGGCACAGGAGGCTGCAACAATGTTGGCGGACTTTCTAATCTTCAGGGCGGACCGAGTGTATCGCAATTGGACAGCAACTAYATTACCATGTGTCCCGATGACAGCGTGTGCTTCGATCTTGAAATCTTTGACCCTAATGGAGACAATGTAACAGTAACTTCAAA
The DNA here is from genome assembly GCA_002746335.1 of Flavobacteriales bacterium. GTDB lineage: Bacteria > Bacteroidota > Bacteroidia > Flavobacteriales_H. The sequence continues at coordinate 3,498 of NVWW01000082.1, forward strand.
CTTAGCAACATCTATTCCTGGGGCAACATTGACGGTGGATTGCGTTTGTGATACACCTACGGCTACTTTTTGCTGGGTGCCAACAGCAGCGGATACTGGAATAAGTACATTTACAGTAAACTTACAAGATGACGCATGCCCTATTCTTGGAGTACAGAATTTTACGTTTGCCATAGGTGTATGGGATGCAACCTCAGCTGGGCCTGATCAAACTGTTTGCGGACCAAACTCGCTTTGGCCCGGGCAAGCTCAATTGCAGGCTATTGGAGGAACGCAGTTTGTATGGAGCGTGATAACAGGCGACCCTATACAGGTTGGTGTCAACTTTTCATGTGACTCATGTGATAATCCGCTTGCTACGCCAGACAGCACCACGATTTACGAAGTAGCTAGCAACCTCGCAGCGGGTTGTAAAAACAAAGACACAGTAACTGTTTTTGTCGTTCCTGATTTTACTTACACGATGACTCAGAGTGACTCTTCAGTTTGCCTAGGCGAGGCCGTGCAATTCACTGTTACGCCAACTCCAGCGGGAGCCTATACTTACAATTGGTTTCCTTCTGGTGTATGGAACAATGATACCGCCTCCAGCCCAATTGCCACATTCAATACCCCAGGCATACAAACGGTTTATTTCGACATCACCAGTCCTGACGGATGCCTGAAATCAGACACATTTCAGGTAAGTGTTTCCACAGGGATTCAGCCCAACATCACTGTTTTGGGCGATACCACTGTTTGTCTGGGCGACAGCACACAACTTTCTGCCCAGCAAATAGGAGCAAACACTACATGTAACTACATCATTAATATGCTTGATGCCGGTTGTAATGGTTGGAACGGAGCATCACTTGATTTTTACGTAAATGGTACTTTGGCGAGCTCGTTTACATTCGCAACATTTGCTTGTTCCGAAAGTGATTCTATTCAAGTAGCACAAGGGGACTCACTTGAAATTATTTTTACTAGCGGTATCTTCCCTGTAGAAGAATCTTACCAGATAGTTGATGGAGATGGGAATATCGTGTTTTCAGACGGGCCTCTTCCAGCTCAAGGATCTGTTTGGACAAGCACGGCCAACTGCGGCATGGACATTTCTACTTACACGTATTTGTGGGCGCCTTCTATTTGGCTCAGCGACACCGCTACCTTCAGCACGTGGGTGAACCCGCTTTCGGACACCACCTATACAATAATTGTTACCGATTCCATTGGACTTTGCTCTGACACGGAAACTGTAAACATTTATGTCGTTCCCAGTTTCACTTATACCAACTCAGCTRATACGKCTATTTGCCTGCTTGAAGACGCGCTGCTTTCGGTAACGCCCGATTCAGCCGGAAACTACACCTATTCCTGGTCGCCAACTTCATATCTTGATAACGATTCTATTTCCAATCCTACGGCAATAGCCATAGATGTTTCGGGAACGCATGTTTACACCTTCTTTGTAACGGATTCTTCAGGCTGCACTAAAACAGACACCATTACGGTTTTGGTGTCAAATGGAGCAGTCCCCGACTTGGTTATCACTGGGGATACTACGGTTTGCGTGGGCGACAGTACACTTTTATCTGCCTCATTCAATATCAGCACACCGCCTTTTTGTGGCTTAAGCTCCACTTCATGCGGAGGTAATGACACACTGCTTGTGGGAACTGGAACAGGGCAAAACACAGGCACTTCTTATCCCGCACCTTACGGAAACTGGTATTGGGGAGCTAAGCATCAGATTTTGTATAGGGCTTCAGAACTGAATGCTATGGGATTTTTTGGCGGGCAAATCAGCGAAATTTCATTTGATGTAGCCTCCATTAGTGGTGCTACTGTCTACGATAATTTTGAAATAAACATGGGCTGTACCAACGATTCAGTTATCACCACCTGGCTTACCGGTTTGTCAACGGTCTATCCGGCCCAAACGCATAATGTAATCACCGGCTGGAATACGCACACCTTTGCGACTTCTTACGACTGGGATGGGGTGTCGAACATCGTGGTGGAAGTTTGTTTCAACAATACGAGCTTTACCAACAATTCAATCACCTATTTTACCACAACATCTTACACTTCTGTTATTTATTTCAGGGCTGATAATGCAACCGTATGTCCATCAACATTAACGACAGGGATAAGCGCTGACAGGCCAAACACGCGCTTTACGGGCTGCAAAACATCACCAACTGGCGATTACACATACGTTTGGTCGCCATCAACTTGGCTGAGTAATGACACAAGTCAGAGTGTTTACAGCACACCTATATCTGACACTTCTTACACTTTGACAATAGTTGATACCATTGGCGGATGCGGTGATACAGCAAGTGTGAATATTTATGTAGTTCCTCCTTTCACTTATACTACAAGCCAAACCGATACGGCAGTTTGCCTCTTCGAGCAGGTACAATTTGATGTGGTGCCTGATGACAGTACGTTCACCTATACTTACGCATGGACACCTACCAATGTGCTTGATACTGACAGCGTAGCGAGCACAATAGCCACTTATACAACTCCGGGCACGGCAGTGGTGTACTTCACGATTGAAAATGACTCGGGATGCGCAAAAACCGACAGTTTTATAGTTGAAGTTTCTCCGGGCGTACAGCCCAATATCGTGATTACGGGAGATACGACCATTTGTGTAGGTGAGACCACGCAGCTCTTTGCTAATTCATCAACGGTTGGTGTGACTTTTAATGATGATTTTGACCCCATTGACAATTCGCTTTGGTCAAATCTGGTTTCAGCAGGACAAGGTTCCGGATGTGGATCCATGTCAGGCGATGCCTTATTTTTTAATGGTACTGCCCCGAGAGAAGCGACAACAATTGGAGTGAATGTAATCAGCGGGGGAACCATTGATTTTTGCTTGTTTTTTGGAAATGACTTGTCTGCAGGGGGGTGCGAAAATGCTGACATCAATGAAGATTTAGATTTACAATACTCAACTGACGGGGGGGCAACATGGATTCTTATTCAGACGTTTCTCACTTCTGACTGGGATACAGGCGGACCTTATGCTAATATTTGGCAATGCTTTTCAATTCCGATTCCGGCAGCGGCACAAACAACCAACACGATGTTTCAGTGGTACCAAGGGCAGGCATCAGGAACGGGCTTTGACAATCTATCCATAGATAACGTGAGCATTTCTTCCTCCCCAAGCACTTACCTGTACTCGTGGTTGCCATCTATTTGGCTCAGCGATGACTCCATTTTCGACCCATTGGCGTCACCGCTTTCAGATACCACTTACACCGTAACCATAGTAGATTCGGTAGGAGGTTGCTCAGACACGGCAAGCATCAACTTATATGTCGTTCCCGATTTTGGCTACGTTATGGCGCAAACAGACACTAATATTTGCTTGTTTGAAACCATTCAATTTAGCGTTATTCCGGATACCGGAACCACCTATACTTATTCGTGGACACCCATACCACCTGTCAACACTGATTTCATTTTCAATCCAACTGCTACTTTCAACACTTCAGGTACAAACATTGTTTATTTTGACATTACCAGCGCTGGTGGCTGCACCAAAACAGATAGTTTCACAGTGCAGGTTGCTGGAGTGCAACCAGACATCACCATAACAGGTGACACTATCATCTGCGAAGGCGATACTTCGCAGCTTACGGCCTTCAATAATGCTACGGCCTGCACTTATACAGTAATTTTAGTTGATAACGCGAACGATGGCTGGGACAACGCATCCATTGATTTTTACATCAACGGGGTGTTGTATAATAACTATACCATTAGCATAGCCCAGGGAGATTCAAATATTATTTCAATTCCTGTAAGCGATGGCGATTTTATAGAGATAGACTATATTCCAGGGAATTTCGAAATTGAACACTCTTATTTTGTTTACGACCCTTCGGGTGCGCTCATCTTTTCTGACGGACCTAATCCGATAGCGGGAATTATCTGGAGTGTTACGGCATCTTGTGGAGTAGTGTCAAGTACTTATATTTATGAGTGGCTCCCTTCAGCCGGATTAAACAGCGTAAGCATTGAAAATCCACTTGCCTCTCCCGATTCCACCACTACTTACCAGGTGATTGTTACCGATTCCATTGGCGGGTGCGCAGATACGGCCAGTGTAACAATATTGGTCAATCCGGTCCCGCAGCCGGTGCTTACTATGCAGAATACCTTCTGTGCCAATGACCCGCCCGCAACCTTTACGGCTACTCCAGCAGGAGGAACTTGGTCTGGAGGAGGCATTTCAACTGGAGGAACTTTCGACCCGTCTTCTGTTGCAGCAAATACTTACACAATAACTTATCAGGTTGTTCAAAATGGCTGCGCGGGTTTTGCGGACGATACTGTGTCGGTGTTTTCCGTTCCCAACACACCTGTTGTTGTTGTGGATACGCCTTATTGTGAAAACGAAGCAGTGCAATTAGTGTCGTCAACACAAGGAGGCACAACCTATTGGTTTAGTGACAGTACACTTACCGACACTCTTCAGCAGGGAGTAACTTACAACTTCAGTGCAACGAATACGAGCTATTATGTAATAGAAGTTTCGTCCGAAGGATGTGTAAGCGCTACTCATACGGTTACAATTATTGCAATTTCATCTCCGGATGTTTCGTTTGATGCTGATTATGACCAAAATTCTCCTTACGTACCGCTCGAAGTGGACTTTGAAAACAACAGCGATGACAACCTTTCTTTCGATTGGAACTTTGGCGATGGGAGCAGTTCGTCAAATGCAAACCCAGATAACATTTACGAGAATGCAGGAAGTTACCTTGTTAAATTAACAGGTACCGATAGCAATGGTTGTGAAAGTATTGACACGCTATTAATTGTTGTTGAGGAAAATCCAGAGATCAAAATCCCAAACGTTTTTACACCCAATGGGGATAATAAAAATGATGTGTTTATCATTGACACAAAAGGAACATATACGAATGTAATCATGATAATTTACAACCGATGGGGAAGAAGAATTTACGAGTGCGGTCCGGAGAATAACGTAAACGCCTGCGTTTGGGATGGTACGAAAAACAACGGCCAACTGGCTTCAGACGGCACTTATTTTTATGTTGTTACCTTAAATGACAAGGATGGAAATCCAGTTCAGGAAACTGATGACCTGACATTGAAGGGCACCGTAACGCTCATCAGAAATTAATTTCAACGACTGTCTGATGAATGCTTTTTTCAAGCGTTTTTGTTTCCTGTTTACAGGAATCCTCTTTGCACAAATCGGAATGGCATCCCACGTTTCCGGAGGAGATATTTCGTACCAGTGTGTAGGGCAGGATTCTTTTCTTATTACCTTAAATCTTTTCCGTGATTGTGATGGCATTTCCATGAGTACATCCCAAACTATTACATTTACAAGTACTTGCGGAGGAAGCGCTACACTGTCGCTCACACTTCAGAATCCGGGTGGCACTGAAGTTTCTCAGCTCTGCCCTTCGCAGTTGCCGCAAAGCACCTGTGGCACCGGCACTTTGCCGGGCATGGAACACTATATCTACACAGGAATTGTTTACCTCAATCCGCCTTGCGATACATGGACCATGGGCTGGAATACTTGCTGTCGCAACACAACGGTAAACGTGCCGACAAGCAGCAGCGATGATACCTACCTCCAGGCTACGATGAACAGCCAAACAAATGGGTGTAATAGCTCCCCTACTTTCACTTCGCAGCCCATCCCCTATGTCTGTGCGAACCAACCGGTAAATTACAACTATGGCGTGGTAGAACCCGATGGCGACTCCTTGATTTTCTCACTGATCTCAGGGCTGGAATCGGCAACGCTCAATCTCGTTTATGGAGCAGGCTATTCAGCAGCGTCACCCATTCCCGGCATCACGATTGACCCGCAAACGGGGCAATTGACCTTTACCCCGACAACTCTCGGTAATTTTATTGTTGTTGTTCAGGTTGACGAGTATGATGCTAATGGCAATCTGCTTGGCACCACTATGCGAGACATTCAATTTGTGGTGCAAACCTGCACCAACAATGTACCCCAAGGCCCTGCGGGAGGTATGTCAAACGTTACCGGCTCCGGAATTCAGGTGGATTCGAACTCAGTGGAAATGTGCGTGGGCGATAATGTTTGCTTTGATGTAGTCTTTACCGATTCTGATGCGGGGGACTCGTTGTTTCTTTCATCTAATGTTGACACCGTGCTGCCTGGGGCAACATTTACAATTACGGGCATCAATCCAGCAACGGCCACTATTTGCTGGACCGCCCAGCCCAATAGCGCAACATTCAATTCATTCACTATTTTGGCTGAAGATAATGCCTGCCCAGTAAATGGTGAAATAACCCTTGCATTTGATGTTTCAGTGATTGCAAGCACATGGGTCGGGCTGGATATAACCATATGCGGTAACCAGCAGGCCAACATCAGCGCAACGGGAGGTTCTCTGTTTACTTGGTCAACGATTTCTGGCGACCCGATTGTGATTGGAACAAATTTTTCCTGCGATTCGTGTTCCGACCCGATAGCAACACCTTCAGTTACTACTATTTATGAAGTGGTAAGCGATTTGTCGGGTACTTGCGTGAATCGCGATACCATCACCGTAAATGTTGTTCCTGATTTCACTTTATCTGTTATGAACGACACGGTGCTGTGCGATGTGGCAGGAATTCAACTTACATCGAGCGCTTTACCGGCAGGTACTTACACTTACAGTTGGACACCGGCAGGAACACTTTCCAATCCAAATATTGCCAATCCCAATGCTGCGCCAAGTTCTACCACAACGTATGTTTTGAATGCTGTTTCGGGGCCGGGCTGTTCGAAGTACGATACGGTAACCGTTACTGTGAACGACCCGATTGATTTGAATATCAGTCCAGGTGATACGGGGCTTTGCGGAGCCGTAAATCTGCAAATTGTAGCGGTAGTCAACAGCTCGGCATTGGATGATGATTTTGACCCCGATGTGGATTTTCCATTGWGGACAACCAAYACAGGCACTGCCAGTACGGACTGTGGCTCGGTTTCGGGAAATGCGCTTTATTTTAACAAYGCAGGCACACGYGAGGCGGCAACTATTGATCTAAATGTGGCTAATGGTGGAACCATTGAGTTTTACTTAAAAATTGCGCAAGGCTCATCCGCACCCTGTGAAACAGCCGATTTAGGTGAAGATGTGGTGCTTGAATATTCCACCAATGGTGGTGGTGTATGGACAATTATCAATACTTACGTAAATAGCGGCTATCCGAACTTTACTTACATTWCTGAGCCTATTCCTGCCGGAGCGCAAAGTACGGCTACCCGTTTCCAGTGGAGGCAACTCAGCAATTCGGGGACGAATTTTGATAATTGGGCATTGGATGATGTAAATATAACAGGAACTGCTGGCAGCTATGGTTACGCATGGTCGCCTTCGGCAGGGCTTTCTAATCCAAACATTGCTAATCCTGTTGCMWSSCCRMYWRCAACYACYACYTATWCWGTWRCAGTAACCAACCTCAATAACGGATGCGTGGTTTATGACAGCATTACCATTTCCATCGGAACAGATTTCACCTATACTGCCACTCAATCGGCTGATTCGGTTTGTTTGCTCGAAAGTGTTCAGTTCTCTGTTGTTCCTGATTCTGCCGGAAATTATACCTACCAATGGTCGCCTTCTGTAGTTTTCGGCAACGACAGCATTTCGAATCCCATCGGGTTGTTTGATGTTGGAGGAACAAGCAATGTTTACGTATTGATTACCAGCCAGACCGGTTGCGCGAAGATTGACAGTTTTACTGTGGAAGTTTCCAACGCTTATGCGCCTACGGTTACTACGAATAATGACACATCTATTTGTGCAGGAGGTAATGTGCAGCTCTCAGCGAATGTGGATTCTGCAGCAAGTGGTGGGCAATGCGTAGTGATTACTGAGTGCGATCCGGGCAGCCCGGATATGCTGGAAATTATGAATGTGTCTTCCGGGCCAGTGGATGTGACAGGCTGGACAGTGGCTATCAGCGATAATTACAATGACATCAATATCGTAAACAGCCAATTCCAGGTGCTTTCTGGTATTATGAACCCCGGAGATATTCTCTATTGGGAAGACAATTCGGCAAGCGCAAGTTACTGGGGCAATAACATGTTTTGGAATGGCGGGTCAAACAGTTGGGCGATTATTTTAGACAACACCGGTGCGGTGGTTGATTTTGCCGTTTGGGAATGGCCTTCAGCATCCATTCAAGCGATGAACACAACGATTAACGGATTCAATGTTACCATTGGTGCTGAATGGAACGGCAACGGCATTTCTGCTTCGGGAAGTGCGATGGCAAGGCAAGGAAATGCCGATAATAACGATCCTTCGGATTGGGTGATTCAGGCAGTTACAACGAATGTGCAGAACCCGGGCCTGATCGTGCCTTTTGCGTGTGGCACAGTAAGTTCCGTTTTTAATTATTTTTGGTCACCATCAGTCGGGCTGAATAATGACACTTCTCAATCACCTATCGCATCACCCACCGCAACCACCACTTACATCGTTACCGTTACTGATGCAACTGGCGGCTGCAAAGATACCGCAAGCGTAACGGTGAATGTTACTTCTGTTGATGCTGGTCCTGATACCTCGGCTTGTGGTGGAACAATTCAACTCAATGCATTGGGCACTAACCCGTCATGCACTGGTGGTTCGGCTACTTATTCGTGGTTGCCCGCTACTGGATTATCAAGCACAACGATTGCGAATCCTGTTGCATCAGTTACGGACACGACTACTTATATTGTTACTTACAACGATGGCTGCGGCTGCACAACAACAGACACCGTTACAATTTTTCTCAATTCGGCATTGACATCGCCTGATTTTACAATTATAGAGGCCAATTGCAACACGGCAGATGGTTCTATTACCGTGAACGCAACGGGCGGCACTACCCCTTATAATTACAGCATTGACAGTGGCATTACTTTTCAGACTGACAGCACATTTACKGGGYTRAGTGCAGGYRCTTATGACATTGTGATACAGGAYGCWYTGGGTTGCTCTGGAGACACAACRGCAACCGTTAACAATACCAGCAGCTTGATTGATAGCATTGACATTGCTGCYGCTGATATYGCCATCTGTGAWGGSCAGTCCACTKCACTYACCACGTCTGTTTTTGGCGGGAGYGGAACYTATTTTTAYAGYTGGCAATCAACCAATGAATTGTCGGACACAACGGCTGGAAAYCCTACTGCTTCTCCACAAAAYACGACCGTATTTTATGTAACMGTAACGGATAATTGCGGCTCCCCTTCTGTTGTAGATTCGATTACCATYASYGTAAACCCTTTGCCAACAGCGAATTTTGCTGCGGATACTTTCTTCGGTTGCCCGCCTTTATTGGTCAATTTAATCAATAATTCAACTACAAATAATGCTTGTTTGTGGTATGCAGATGGACAATTTATAGGAAGTAATTGCGACACACTGGTGCATCAATTCGATTCGGAAGGAGCGTTTGATGTTTCGCTTACTGTAGTTTCGAGTGATGGTTGCAAAGACAGCTTGACACAATACAACTACATCAATATTTATCCGCAGCCCGAAGCTCTTTTTGCGGCAAGTCCGCAGCCGACAACGGTTTTAAACACCACCATCGAGTTTACTGATATGACCACCAACGGCCCGATGTTGTGGAATTGGGATTTTGCCGGATTGGGTGAATCCGTTAAGCAACATCCCGGATTCCAATTTCCTTATGAAACGGCAGGCACTTATCCTATTAAACTGGAAGTGGAAAATGGCTATAATTGCAAGGGTGAAATTACCATTGACATCATTATTGACGAGCATTTCACAGTGTATATGCCCAATGCTTTTACTCCTAATGGTGATGGGTTCAATGATGAGTTCATTCCGAAAGGCATCAGCATTTCTGAGAAAGATTATTTGCTCATAATTTTTGACCGCTGGGGTGATAAGATTTATGAAACAGAACGTAGTTTTAAAGGATGGGATGGCACGGTAGGTGGATCAGGTAAAGTCGCGGCTGAAGGCACTTACGTGTGGAAACTGATTGTGCGTGAAAAGGGTGACATCGAGCCGATGCACACCTACATTGGACATGTGAATTTGATACGGTAATCAGTATTTCGCCAACGAATTGTCGATTTCATCGGCATAAGCCAAAATCCCACCTTTTAGGTTGTAGAGGTTTTTAAATTGGTATTTGGATTCGAGAATTTTAATCGCATCTGCGCTTCGTTTCCCACTACGGCAGTGAATAATCACTTTTTTATCGGAAGCTATTTTATCAGCGGAGTCTTCGATTTCCCCCAAAGGGATTAATTCACCATTCAGGTTGCAAATTTCGTGCTCGTATGGCTCACGTACGTCAATCAATTGGAAGTCGCTGCCATTGCTTTGAAATGTGTGCAGTTCTTGCACAGTAATTTCCTTGACGTCCGTCTCTTGGTTCTTGGTTCTTGAAACTTGGGACTTGGAACGTGGTTCTATCCCACAAAACTGTTCGTAATTCACTAATTTTTCGATTTTCGGACTATTTTCGCCTTTATTTATTTTCAACATTCTTGTTTCGAAAGCTAAAGCGTCAAACAAAAACAGACGACCGGCAAGTGGTTCGCCAATTCCCGTAATCACCTTAATTACTTCATTGGCTTGCAGTGAACCAATGATGCCCGGCAGTACACCTAGCACCCCGCCTTCTGCGCAACTTGGCACCAAACCGGGTGGTGGAGGTGCGGGGAAAAGGTCTCGGTAATTTGGCCCTTTTGAACCATCTGAAAAGGTGTAATTGAACACTGAAACCTGTCCTTCAAAACGAAAGATGGAAGCATAAACATTGGGCTTGCCCAAAATTACACAAGCGTCATTCACTAAGTATCGCGTAGGGAAATTGTCTGTGCCGTCAGCCACTAAATCGTAATCTTTAATTATATCTAACGCGTTTTCGGAAGTAAAGCGCGTGTTGTGGGTTTTGACTGTGATGTGAGGGTTCAGTGATTCCAAACGTTCTTTCGCAACTTCTGTTTTTGGACGACCTATGTCTTTTATGTTGAACAGCACTTGTCGGTGCAGATTGCTTTTGTCCACCACATCAAAATCCACGATGCCAAGTGTGCCCACGCCTGCTGCAGCAAGGTATTGTAGCAATGGGGCACCCAGTCCTCCTGCACCCACCACTAATACTTTTGCAGCCTTGAGTTTTTTCTGCCCTTCGATGTTGAATTCGGGAATAATCAGGTGGCGGCTGTAGCGTTCGAGTTCTTCTTTGGTAAACATCATTACAAAGATATTGATAAAGAATACACAGAATTTCGAGAAAAACTTCCTATCATGTTCCCTTCCACCTATATTTGCAGCCCGTTTCAACTATTCTTGTCTCACGAACACCATATTGCCAATGAAAAGAAAGCCCGTTTTGTGGTTTACCTTTCTGCTGTGGTCATGGTGGGCGAAATTGGTTTGGGGATTTCCACCAACTCAAAAGCTTTGCTTGCAGATGGATGGCACATGGCGGCTCATGTGATGGCTATCGGACTAACGTGGTTTGCGTATTCCTTTGCAAGAAAACATGAAAGCAACCCGAAATTTAAACACGGTACAGGAAAGATTTTTGCTATAGCCGGTTATACCAGCGCTATTATCTTAACGATTGTTGCCTTTCTGCTTATTGCCGAGTCGTTACAGCCGCTCATCGGTAGCCATCACCATGAAATTGATTTTGTAACGGCTTTGAAAATGGCTTGCCTCGGGTTAGTGGTGAACGGCATTAGCGCCTTTGTTTTGCACCATAAAGAAGAACACCGCGATCATAACATTCATGCGGCTTACCTGCATGTGCTCGCTGATTTAGTGACAAGCTTGGCGGCTATCGTTGCACTCACAATAGGGTATTTTACCGGGGTTGAATGGCTTGATGCGGTAAGCGGTATTCTAAGCGCCATCGTTATCGGGAATTGGTCAATACGCTTGGCTGCCCGCTCAGGACGTGATATTCTGGATTACCAAACAGATGATGCGCATCAAGGTCATCATCACTGATTTTCTACTTTTGAAGCAATGAGTGCTGTTGCAAGAGAATCCCTAAAAAATCATGGATTGCGGTTTACCCGCCCACGTGCAAATGTGTTTTCTGTTTTTTCAGAAAGCAGCAATGCGTTATCACACAGTGATATCGAAAAAGCACTCGGAAAAGAATTCGATCGTGTAACCATTTACCGAACACTTACTGCTTTTTTGGATAACGGCATATTGCACAAGGTTTTGGATGATTCAGGAGTTGCAAAATATGCGCTTTGTGCWGAAGAATGCTCTTCTYATGAGCACYACGATAATCATGTTCATTTTAAATGCAYGACTTGTGGAAATGCCGAATGTCTGAATGAAACTGAAATCCCGCAAATCAAATTGCCATCGGGCTATAGGCTACATGCTTCCAACCTCTTGATTGAAGGCACTTGCAAAAAGTGCATAACATAAGGCGAGATCAATAATTTTCTTATTTTTGCAACTCTGTTGCGTTTCGGATGAAAACGGGTTTCTTTGTTTTTCTTCTTCTATTCTGCAAAATCGTAATTGCACAATCGGTTTCGGGCGTGGTTCGTGATGCCGAAACAGAGCAGCGCATGCTCGTGGTAAATGTTTACATACCTGAGCTTGGAAAGGGGGTGGTAACGAATGGAGATGGGGAGTATGAAATTGCAAACATGCCAAAAGGAACTTTTAAAATCCAATTTTCTTTTATCGGTTATGAAACGCTTATTCAGACGGTAAAAATTGAAAATGAAGAAGTTTTTCTCGATGTATCTCTTTGGCCATCAGTGGTGGAAACACACGAAATTGTGATTTCTGCAGCTTATCAGACATCACAAGATGAGAACCCTGTGAAAGTGGAGCAACTCTCGGTGGATGAAATTAACCGTTCGGGGGCAAGCACGCTGATGGAAGCACTTTCCAATATTGCAGGTGTTGAGCAGGTTTCCACAGGTGTGGGAATAGGTAAGCCGGTTATTCGGGGATTGAGCTACAACAGGGTATTGGTTTACAGTATGGGCGTGCGCATAGAGAATCAGCAGTGGGGTGATGAGCATGGATTAGGGATGAATGAGATGGGCATCGAAAGAGTAGAAATAATTAAAGGACCTTCATCGCTGCTTTACGGCTCGGAGGCCATGGGAGGGGTGATGCACCTTATCTCTGAAAAGCCAGCGAACACAGGGACATTGGTTGGCGAGTACAATGTGAAATTATTTTCAAATACTTTGGGCGCATCTTCAAATTTGGGTGTGAAAGGAACAGGAAAAACGTTTCGTTTTAGCATCAGGGCAGGGCATCAGAGTCATGCGGATTATCAAACGGGAACAAAGGAAAGGGTAACTAATTCACGCTTTAACGAAAGCAGTATTAAGTCATCTGTCGGGATGACAAAAAAATGGATTTCGTCCACGTTTTCGCACAATTACATCAATTCGAATGTGGGAATTCCCGAAGAAATCGGGAAACAAACAACATCCCGAAAACAAGAATTTCCCCACCAAACCATTTCATCCCATCTCTTTTCTTCTCAAAACACCTTGTTTTTAGGCAATGCAAAGCTTAAATCGAATTTCGGCTACATGACGAACAATAGAAAAGAATTTGAAGAGCCAGAATTTCCTGACAAGCTTGGGCAGGCAGAACTATACATGCAAAGCAAGACTTTTAATTACGATTTGAAATGGTATTTCCCGCCATCGGAAAGGGCAGAATACATTGTGGGGCTTCAAGGGCATGACCAATGGACAGGGAATGCTGGAGCGGAAGTGCTCGTGCCTGATGCTTTTATTAGCGAGCTGGGTGCAGTTGGTATGGCAAAGTATAATCTGAAAAAACTGACGTTGCAATTAGGTGCCCGGTATGATGTGCGTAAAATTGACACGGAAGAGATGGGCGTACCTTTGGAAGCAGGTTACATGCCCGCGCTTAAACTGGATTTTGGTAGTTTAAACGGTTCTTTCGGAGGTTCTTTTCACCTGAATAAAAAATTGCTGTTTCGGTTTAATGCGGCAAGTGGTTACCGTGCGCCCAATTTGGCTGAACTGGCATCAAACGGGGTGCATTCGGGTACCAGCCGCTACGAAATCGGCAATGCCAATTTGAAAAACGAGCAGAATTACGAAGTTGATGTGAGCAGCCATTTTCACTCGAAGCACGCTACGGCCGATGTTGCAGTTTTTTACAACACGATTTCCAATTACATTTTCATTGGGCCAACGGATTCGCTGATTGAAAGCAACCAAGTATATACTTATGTACAGGAAAATGCTGTTTTGTACGGGGGCGAAGCTACATTAGACATACATCCCCACCCACTGGATTGGCTGCATTTGGAGGTGAGCTATTCAATGGTAATTGGCGACCGGAGTGATGGCAGCTCGCTGCCGTTGATTCCGGCCAACAAGGTGCGAACCACCGTGAAAACAGAGCTGAAGGATTGGAAGTTTTTGGAGCAGCCGTATGTTCATGTGAATGTGGTTTCTGCTTTTGCGCAAAACCGTGTTTCCGAGTTTGAAACAGCTACCGGGGGATATAATTTGGTGAATGCAGGGATGGGTGCGAAAATAAACTTGGGCAAGCAGCAAGTAGACTTGAGCTTTTCGGTGAGCAATGTTTTGAATACGGCTTATTATGACCATCTTTCACGCTTGAAATACGATGGCATTTACAATATAGGAAGAAATTTTGTGTTGGGACTAAGAGTGCCGATAAACCCTTTGGTGCCACACAAGCGCGTCAATGGCTAATCTCCACGGGATAACTTTTATGCCACTGCACCCCAAATCCTTTACAAGAGAAAAACTTTCGCAAGAAAAGGGAGAATTTAATCAAATTCAGATAACCTTTTGTTAACCCAAATTATTTGCACAAGGTTGACCGATGTCACAAATTTGCATTAATTGATTTCAGTTAAGTCCGTTGGCAAACATTTTTATTTTCTTAACCCGAAATCAGAAAATCTAAATATAAACGCACAGCAATGTGTATAGGCCATAACTATCCTACGGATGGCAACGCCACATACACTCCATGTTGGCACAAAAAATCAAAAATGAAAAGAATATTACTACTGTTAATGTTAGCACTGGGCTTGAAGAGCTACGCAACCATTCACCAGGTTGGTTCCTCAAAAACATACATTTCACCCAATGCCCTCTACACGGCTAGTGTTGTGCTGGATGGAGATACTATTGAAATTGATGCTGAAACATATACAGGGCAACCCGCACTGGCGGTTTGGCAACAAAATGACTTGTTGATCAGGGGAGTTGGAGGCCGTCCTCACTTAGTTGCTAATGGCGAATATATTTGGGGGAAAGGAATTTGGGTTGTTGCTGGTGATAAT
>NVWW01000083.1 GCA_002746335.1 Flavobacteriales bacterium
TCTGGTATACCAATGCCGTTATCCTTGAAGGAGAATTTCCAGTGTCCGTTTTCCATTTCGGCTGAAATATTAAGCAGCACCTCCCTGTCCTTATTTCTAAATTTAATGGCATTGGTGATTAGATTTTGGAAAAGTTGCTTGAACAGGGTTGGATATACATTTATGACAGGTAACTGCTCAATATGTATTTTGGGGTTGCTTTCATTTATCATTTTACTTAGATCCTCCAGCACCAAGTTTGCGATTTCATTACAATCGGTCTTTACTAGTTGTATTTCACGACCAATTCTCAAATACTCCAGTAAGCCTTTAATCAGTTTCGACATTCTGGTTGTTGCCTCAGTAAGAAAGTGGATTAATTTATATGTATTTTCGTCTAACTTACCTTTGTACTGCTTCCCCAATAGTTCAGCAATGCTGGTCACAGTCCTTATTGGTTCCTGTAGGTCATGAGAGGAGATGTATGCAAATTGCTCTAGTTCTAGATTCTTGGATAAAAGTTCCCTGTTCTTATTTACAAGTTCTTTCTTTGCCTCTTTTAGTTTTTTAGCTTGTTCACTTGTTTTATAAAGCTTCTGGATAGCCACTATTGTATTGTGCCCTGTGTGCACTGTAATTGCAACAAATACTGCTCCAAAACAGAATATAAAGCCGGTAACAATTGCTACAAGGTTTTTATTGTCTGTAATTACCAATCCGGCTGCTACGAGATAACCGATAAAGAAGATACCCATAAGAACTATGAGTAAAATCCAGGTTTTCCGAATTTTCAAGGTTTGTATTATTGCAAGTATTTTTTTAGTGGATACTATCGCGTAGAGCATAATTAATGCCCCCACCAATATTAAAGATATTGTCAGATAGTCAAACCAATTCATACTATAGCGTTAATTAAATTGCCTTTCTTTATTACGCTTTCTATACTGGAGAATTATAGATTAATACGATTGTATCAAAAATTATTTTTATTCGCAAGTATAGGAATAATGGTGATACTAAAAAAACAAAGGTGCACAGGTTTTATTTCAAGTGTATGATTTAGCAACTAATAATCTAATGTGATGTTAATCATCTTAGCTTGCTGAAATCGCATTGCGCTTTATAGCTTGTTAACTGTAGCGTACATTATAGTTAAAATCTTATTTGTGATTCCAATTTTCAGGGTCATTACCTTCCTTTGGAGCAAGTCCCAAAATATCTCTTTTTGTGTTAATGCCCAAGCCTATAACAGTCCTGTTTACATAATTGAAATAACTTGTCACTTGGTTGATTTCAAGTATTTCTCCATCTGAAAAGCCCAATGTTTTGAGGCTTTCAATATCTTCCTTTGTAATATTTTCTAACTCCAAAGTAAGTTTTTTGGCATAATACATCCCTTTAAAATATTTGCTGTCGAAATACGCCTCTAAAGTGTCATTTTTTACGGCTTCCAAAAAATGATCTGCTTTGATATCATCCTTTAAAAGACTTTTTAATCCTGTAAAATGGTGCTCTACACAATAATTGCATTTGTTCAAATGACTGACATAAACTCCAATTGATTCTAAATACCATTTTGGAAGCTCATTGTTTGAGTTGTGTAGAACGCTCTTGTACAATGTCATATGTCCCACTAATGCGTGAGGCCGCAAACTATGTATTAATAAAACATTATCAATCTTGTTATTTGGCCCTTTAACCCTGTCGTAAATTCTTTTTAAGTTTGAATCTGCATCTTCGTAATTGATTGTTTTTATCCAACTCATATTAAAAATTTATTTTGATTTTATTTTTCATTTAATAAGTAAAGGCGATTGTCGTCCACTTTGTAAAGCATTGGTGCTACACAAACTTTCGGATACCTTAGTCGAAGGCGTTTTGCTTCACTTAATACAAAGTCAATTTCATTTCCTATTTCATACATTGGAGCAAAGTGAGTAAAATGCTCCTCTGCTGCTTCTCTATCCCACCCTGCTTTCTCAACAAGTCCTTTGATAAATTGGTCTTTACGGGAAATGAGGTTGACCATTCCACAATTATTGTGTCCGATAATTGCGATGTGTTGAATTCCTCCGACCGAGATGGCATAAGATATTTTGAATTCACTGTATCTCAAATTGGCACCGCCAGAACGTATGATGAAGGAAAAGTTGTCGGGAATGTGAAGACGTTTTCTGTTGTCCATACACATTCCGATTAGAAGCTGTGCACTTGAGTATGTGTCCACCGGCCTGTCAAGGTTATGATATTCCAGTAATAACCCGATTGGTGTCTGTCGGTATTCAGCAAAAATATCGGTTGTTTTTGATATGTCAATCAGTCGGTTCATCGTTTTTTTTTTAATGGCCGCCAACGGTTTCGTATATATCTTGTGTAGGTTTTAGCCCCACAAATCTATCAACTTACACCAAAGGTTATTAGTAAGTTAATTTATTCAAGCATGGCACTTCTCTCACCATAAGTTATATACTTTGTCAGCAAATGTTATTATTTATCTTTCAAAAAGATATCAAAGTTTACTGTTAAGTTTCCTTTTATATCTTCCAAGATTATAGGTAATATTCTGAATTCTGCTTTCTTTTGAGAAGCCCAAGGGTCTTCCGCAATATAAGGATCATCTTTAAAGTATATCTGGGAAATTAATTCTTTACTATTTTTTTCAGTTACTCTGTAATGTATATGAGCAGGTCGATATAAGTTACCATTTAAATATTTACCGGGTAAAATAGTTTTAAAAGCATATTCTCCATTTTCGTTTGTAAACCATTTGGCTCTTTGATTGAAGTCTTTTGATTTATTGTCATATTCCCCATAGGTATTGCAGTGCCAAATTTCGACTAAAGCATTTTGACGAGGTGTAACACAGTCAGAATTAAAAACTCTTCCTTTTAACTCTATTATCGACCCTGATAATTCCTCGTATGTTAAATCATAACGTGTTGGAGCACCAGGTCGATAAAAAGGACCTAATATATCATTCGTTGTAACACAATCTCCTTTATATTGATTTTCAATTCTTTTTACATTCCCAAATGCAGAAATCGAAAAAGCGGCTAAAGAAGCTGTCATTAAGAATCCTTTCCTATCCATGTTTAATTTTTAATATTTGCTAACAGCCCTGGATAAAAAATGTGGGGCTTTGGCCCGGTAATTGTCCCATGTTTACAAAGATACATAAATGCCAAATGTGTGCTGCTAAGGACTTAACTTTCATAGAAAAAAAAATCAATAAAAATATTTGTTTATTAAATAATAAGTTTATATATTTGTAAACATATAAACATTTATATTTTCGAATTATGTCAGACAAAACGATTTACCAACTACACGCGGATGCTTGCAAGGCATTAGCACACGCTATTCGTATTGAGATTATTGATATACTTGGCGAAATTGAATTGGGCTTTGGCGAAATATCTAAAAAAACAGGTGTGGCAAAATCCAGCTTATCACAACACTTATCGGTGATGGTAGAGAAAGGGATTTTAACGCAACGAAAAGAGGGACTAAACTCCTATTTTAAGCTTTCCACTCCTAAAGTTGAAGAAGCGTGTCAATTGATGCGGGAAGTTTTGATCGAGCGATTAGAAAAAACACAGGATTTATTGAAAACACTATAAACTGAATTGATATGAAACTTGGAATTGTGATTTACTCTACTGATGCGGAAACGGTATGGAATGCTTTCCGGTTGGGGAGTTTTGCATTGAAAGAAGGTGATGAAGTAAAGGTGTTTTTGCTGGCAAGCGGGGTGGAGTGCCAAACACTGGATAAAGGCAAATTCAAAGTCACCGAACAAATGCAGGCTTTGCTTGATAACGGTGGTGAAATACTGGCTTGTGGCACTTGCCTGGATCTACGAGGGCAGGAAGGGGATAAACTTTGTCCATTGTCAACTATGAAGGATTTATACGAGATAGTGAAGGAAAGCGATAAAGTAGTCACTTTTTAATCGAATGAACAATGAAAACAAACATTTCACTTTTGCTTCTATTTATATCAATGGTTTTCTCGGCTTGTTCTTCTGCCCAAGATATAAAGGAACCCTGGACGAATAAGCAGTTGATGCAGCCGGCAACGCTTGCAAAAATCCTGAATGATTCATCTGCACAAATCACATTGATATACAGCATTGGTCCTGCCGGACTGATTAAGAATTCGATAGATATAGGTGAGGGGAAAAACAAACAGAATATTGAGAAGTTCCGCAAAGAATTGAGCAAACTGGCGAAAGATGCAGACGTTGCTATTTATTGCGGTTGCTGCCCCTTTAAGGACTGCCCGAATATCCGTCCCGCTTTCAATCTGCTCAATGAAATGAAATTTACCAATCATAAACTACTCAATCTTTCAAAAAACTTAAAAGTGAACTGGATAGACAAAGATTATCCAATGAGCGAATGATAACAAAAAAATCAAATAATTATGAAAATAAAAGTAATAGCAGTAATGGTTTTGGTGATGGCAGCAATTGTTATCGCACAGGTTGCAACTTCGGAATATTACTATCACCCTGAATTCAATAAGAACGGCAATGGCTTGGTTTATGCCTATCCGCCAGCAGTGGGGATAATAGGAAATGCGAAAAACTGCCTTGCCTGTCATTCGGACAAAGGGCCGTGGAAGGATAAGGACAAAACCATTATTGATGTATTGGACAAAAGCACAAAAAAATCGCTGAAGCAACCTGACGGGTCTTTTCTTATTGAAGTGAAGCGCAACGAGATTGCTGATATTTTGACGGTTATCGGGCGCACTGCCGATGATAATGTGGATGCGCCTTACAGGAATGCTTTTCTGTATGTTGACCCGACTACCATCGGTACTACTTCATTGTCCAAATTTGCTCCGGGCTGGAATGTGAACCTGCCGATGTCGTGCAAGATTGTTGGCGACAAACTGGAAGGTTACGAAGGAGCAAAAATCACGGTTGTTCCTTCGTCTATTCGCCCTACGGACGTGGCAAGGGATGCAGAACTGTCATTGCAAGTGCTGCTTACCAAAGGCGGCACGGAAAAAGGCAATGCGCTTGCAGGAATTTCCAATTATTATGAGAAGAAAGTGAAGCTGAAGGTTATTGACTGATATAAAYWATGAAAACAATMTTRATACTTGGCGGGGGYGTTGGYGGAGTAGTKACWGCCAATGTATTGCGAAAGAAAATAGGCAAAGAGCATAARATMATYGTGATTGACAARGARCRGGAACAYGTTTTTGCTCCTTCTCTTTTRTGGCTGATGGTWGGACTKCGGAAGCCGGAAAAAATMTCRMGRGAACTGARCCGCTTGCAGCGNAAAGGGANTTGARTTTRTRAATGGTGAAATTGAAAAKRTGAACCCTTCSGAAAARTCAGTTRTGGTGAATGGAARAAYCTATAMAGGTGATTATATGGTRATTTCATTGGGRRCRGARCTTGTAAARYCRCCYGAACTRAAAGSWGCRGGATATAAYTTTTATTGYTTAAAAGGGGCRCARTTGTTTTGGGAAGCRYTGCAGGATTTTAAGGGTGGAAAAGTKGTRGTGCTYRTTTCRKCMATACCTTTCAAGTGYCCKGCWGCTCCTTATGARGCGGCWTTGCTGYTKGCRTATYATTTTAAGAAAAAGAAAMTRMGGGATAAKGTTGAAMTRGAAYTKTATTCRCCCGAACCMGGGCCRATGGGYGTTGCGGGYAAAGAAYTGTCGGCTTCAGTAAGGGCYTTGGTTGAAAGCAAAGGGATAAAATATTTYCCCGAACATSAMTACAGTAATATCAGTGGAAATACTTTGGAGTTTTCAAACGGAACGAAAACGGATTTTGATTTGCTSGCTTATGTTCCGACACATCAATGCCCAAAGGTTATTCGCGAAACAGGGTTGGTTGGTGAAAGCGGTTGGGTGAAATTAAAGAACAGGGAAACGATGGAAACGGATTTTCAAGGCGTTTTTGCCATTGGCGATAGTACCAGTATCCCCCTTGCCGTTGGAAAGCCATTGCCCAAAGCAGGAGTTTTTGCCCATTACCAGGCCGAAGTGGTCGCCAATAATATTGCTGTGACTGTAAATGGTAAGGGAAAGTTGAAAACTTTTACGGGTCACGGGGAATGTTTTATTGAATTAGGCGAAGGCAAAGCGGGTTTGGCAAGAGGGAATTTCTATGCTGAGCCATTGCCAAAGATCAAAATGTATAAGCCTGGTATCCACTGGCACGCTGGTAAAGTGCTATTTGAAAAGGATTTTTTGAGGAGGTGGTTTTAGAAAACAAGCGCGGTTTTTTGGTGGCTATTATAGCTAACGGTCTTGCTAAAAGTGTTGCCATCCTAAAGAGGGGCTCAAAACAACTCAACTTTGAGTCATTTTGAGACAAAGTCGGGTAGTTTCCCTCATAATGGCAAAAAAACACGCAAAGGCGGATACTTTTTACCCGATAACATACAAAAAAAGCTGCAAGCAGTGTTGAAAACGAGCAAACTTTCTCTTTCTTTCTTACTTTTACGCCTTCTTCATTTTATTTATGATTAAAGTCAACAAACAGGAAGCCCTCGAATACCATTCCCAAGGCAGGAAAGGTAAAATCGAGGTAGTGCCCACTAAGCCGTACTCCTCCCAGCGCGACTTATCACTGGCCTATTCTCCAGGCGTGGCCGAGCCGTGCCTCAAAATTGCTAAAAACAAAAACGATGCTTACGAATACACTGCCAAGGGCAACTTGGTGGCAGTGATCTCCAATGGAACGGCAGTGCTTGGATTGGGCGACATAGGTCCTGAAGCGTCAAAGCCGGTAATGGAGGGCAAGGGATTGCTCTTCAAAATTTTTGCAGACATTGATGTGTTTGACATCGAAGTGGATGCAAGCGAAGTGGATGATTTTGTGAAAACGGTGAAAGCCATTGCCCCTACTTTCGGAGGTATCAACCTCGAAGATATCAAAGCGCCCGAGGCCTTTGAAATTGAGCGCAGGTTGAAGGAAGAACTCAACATTCCAATTATGCACGATGACCAGCACGGAACAGCCATCATTTCAGGTGCAGCTTTGCTCAATGTGTTGGAATTGGCAAAGAAGAAAATCGGAAAAGTAAAAATCGTGGTGAGCGGGGCGGGGGCTTCTGCCATTTCGTGTGCCAAGCTCTATTTAGAGTTAGGCGCGAAAAAGGAAAATATCATCATGTGCGACAGCAAGGGTGTGATTCGCAAAGACCGCAAAAATCTCGATGAGCAGAAAAAGTTCTTTGCCACAGCAGCTAATGTGAACACGCTTGAAGAAGCATTCGTGGGGGCAGATATTTTTCTTGGCCTTTCCAAAGGAAATATTGTATCAAAAAAAATGGTGCAAAGCATGGCGAAAAATCCTATTGTATTTGCTTTAGCCAATCCTGTCTCCGAAATTTCCTACGAAGATGCTATTGCTGCACGCAATGACGTGATTATGGCTACCGGCCGTTCTGACAACCCCAACCAAGTGAATAATGTGTTGGGTTTTCCGTTTATTTTCAGGGGAGCACTTGACGTTCGGGCTACAGCCATCAACGAAGAAATGAAATTGGCAGCAGTTAAAGCCATTGCCGCCCTTGCCAAAGAGACCGTGCTCGAATCCATCAACCAGGCATACGGGGAGAAAAATCTGGTTTTCGGGAAAGAATATTTTATCCCCAAACCCTTGGATCCGCGATTGCTCACAACTGTTGCCCCCGCAGTAGCTAAGGCCGCCATCGACTCGGGCGTTGCCCAGCTAAAAATTGAGGATTGGCAAGCCTATGATGAAGAACTTGTTAAACGCATGGGCTTAGACAATAAACTTATCCGGAGTATTATCGAAAGAGCCAAAAGAAACCCGAAAAAAGTGGTTTTTGCAGAAGCGGAAAAGTACAAAATCCTGAAGGCAGCTCAAATCGTGAAAGACGAGGGCATTGCTATTCCAATTTTGCTTGGGAAAAAGCACATCATCGAAAAAATCATTGAAGAAAATCATTTGGAACTCAGCGATGTGGAAATCATTGACCCCAAAAGCGATGAAGAAGAATACAGGAAAGACAAATTTGGCGAATTGCTTTATCAAAGGCGCAAGCGAAGAGGATACACGCTGCCCGAAGCGCAAAAAATCATGCGAGAGCGGAGTTACTATGGCTCGGCCATGGTAGAAGCTGGTGTGGCAGATGCCTTAATAACGGGCCTTACGCGCAATTACCCTTCTGCAATCCGTCCTTCACTTCAAGTCATCGGCAAGCATCCCAAAGTCAACAAAATAGCGGCTATGCATATCCTTATCACCAAGCGTGGCCCTATGTTTTTTGCCGATACAACAGTGAACGCAAATCCGACTACCGAGGATTTAGTTGATATTACGTTACAAACCGCAAAAGCGGTGCAGTTTTTCCGAATTGAGCCGCGCATAGCATTGCTCAGTTATTCCAATTTTGGTTCTTCCGAAGGGCAGGAAGTGCAAAAAGTGCAAAAAGCCGTTCAAATTTTGCAAAAGGAGCATCCTAAACTTATTGTTGATGGCGAAATGCAAGCGAACTTTGCATTGAACAAGGGTTTGCTGAACGAGATTTTTCCGTTTTCAGAATTAGCCAACCAGTTGGCCCACAAGGATGCCAACGTGCTGATTTTCCCCAATCTTTCAGCAGGCAACATTGCTTATAAACTAATGCACGAAATGGGTGCTGCAGAGGTGATTGGCCCTGTTTTGCTCGGCATGAAAAAAGCCGTTCACGTATTGCAACTCGGTTCTTCGGTGCGGGAAATTGTAAACATGGTGGCCAYTGCTGTTTTGGATGCACAGCTCAATGCAAAAGCGAAATGATTGAACACCTGCAAGGCCGCCTTATAGAAAAACACCCCACCCACGCGGTAATTGAATGCAATGGAGTGGGCTACCGCGTCAGTATTTCACTCAACACCTACTCAAAACTTCCTGATAAAGAGAGTTGCAAGCTGCTTGTCCACTATGCGGTTTCGGTAGATGTTCGTTCAGGCACCAGTGTGCATGCACTCTACGGTTTTGTCGAAGAAAGCGAGCGCGAATTGTTTCGGCTGTTAATTGGGATTTCGGGTGTGAGCGCGGCAACAGCCAACCTGATTTTATCAGGATTATCTCCCGGTGAAGTACAGTCAGCAGTGCTCAATGATAACATGACATTGTTCAAAAGCGTGAAGGGAATTGGCCCGAAATTAGCGCAAAAAATTATCGTGGAGATGAAAAGTAAACTTCTCAAAAGCGAATTAAGTTCAGAAATTTCTTCCTTCCCACACAATACAACCCGCCAAGAGGCGTTATCTGCATTGGCCGCATTAGGCTTTGATAAAATTTCAGCACAAAGAGCGCTGAAAAAAGTGGTCGAAATGAACGGAGAAGAGCCGATTGAAGAGATGGTGAAAGCGGCACTCAAGCATTTGGCTTGATGTTAATGATTAATTGTTCTACTTCTCCAAAATTAATAGTCGATTTAACAAATTGCCCCGTCATGGTGGGCATTAGCTAACAACTGCCTGAAAATTTATTTTTCAGGTGCAAAAGGGAGAACTTGCATTTTCACATTTCAAATACCCGACAGGCGATGGTGCTGTCGTGTGTGTTGCTTTGTGCAAGCGGCATGCTCTTTTCCCAATCGTCCCCCGATTCACTTTCTTCCGATTCGCCCGATGTTGAGTTGCCCTATAATTTCCCCGATAACAGCTTTTCGCCTGAAGTGAACACGCCATCAAGCGGTTTGTACCTTAATGACCCATCAAATGTGCAATCGAATGTAGTGTATGACCCCGAAACTGGTGAATACCAATTCAATAAGACGCTTGGCGATTCGCTTAGTTATCGCACTCCGTCACAGCTGACTTTGGAGGAATACCGTGATTACGAGATGAAAAATTCCGTACGCAAATATTGGGATGAAAAATCATCGTCAGAAAAATTCAACCAGCAAGAGGGATTTAGGCCGAAACTTACCGTTAACAATAAACTTTTTGAAGGAATTTTTGGCGGAAATACCATTGATATACGCCCTCAGGGTTCGGCAGAATTGAAGTTCGGCATCAATGTTTCTAAAACAGAAAACCCCGCCATCCCTGAAAAGCAGCGCAGCATCACTACTTTTGATTTTGACGAATCCATCCAGTTGAGCGTAGTGGGAAGCATCGGCGATAAGATGAAACTCAATACCAGTTACAACACCGAGGCCATGTTCGATTTTGAGAATGTTATGAAACTTGGATACACGGGCGATGAGGACGAAATCATTCAGGAAATTGATGCGGGAAACGTCACATTTCCGCTTAAAAATTCATTGATTACAGGCAGCCATTCCCTTTTTGGGCTGAAAACAAAATTGAAATTTGGGAAGCTTACCGCTACGAGCGTGTTTTCACAGCAAAAAGGGAAAAAATCAGAAATTGACATACAAGGTGGTGCACAAATTCGAGAATTTGAAGTAAAGGCAGACCGCTACGAGGATAACCGTCACTTTTTCCTGAGTCATTTTTTCAGGGATAACTATGAGGCGTGGGTAGGCAAGCCGCCATTGATTGCTTCCAATATTTACATCACCAAAATTGAGGTTTATCGTACCAACACCGGCTATTCTTATGAAGAGAATCGCAATATCATTGCTTTTCAGGATTTAGGCGAAGCAGATGCTGCTAATTTTTTCAATGCTTCTTATGTAATAGACAATAACCCAGGTAGCGCGGTTTCAGATAACAATGCAAACAACTTGTATGGAAAAATGAAAGCCAATGCACAAGTCAGGGCCTATGTGTCTTCGGCAGCTGTGCTGGCTGGCGAGGGCCTTGCAGACAGCAGGGATTACAGAAGAATTGACAATGCTGAGCGGCTGCAAGAAGGACAGGATTACACAATGCATCCCCAATTAGGCTATATTTCGCTAAACGGTGAGCTGCAACCTTCGCAGTCGCTGGCAGTGACTTTTCAGTTTACCCACCAAGGTCAAACCTATCAGGTAGGGGAGTTTTCCACAGATGGTATTGATGGGCAAGACGCTCTTTACATGAAACTGCTAAAAAGTACTGTAATTGACACTAAAGCTCCTCTATGGGATTTGATGATGAAAAATGTGTATTCACTGGGTGCTTATGGCGTGGAAAAGGAAGGTTTTGAGTTGCATGTGTGGTATCTGGACGCTTCCATAGGTGTAGAAATCAACTATCTGCCTGATGGCAGTGTGAAAGACCGTTCCATTATTCAATTACTCAACTGTGATAACCTGAACATGAACAACCAGGCCTATGCTGATGGTGTTTTTGATTTTTTAGCCAATCCGCAAATGACAATTATTCCGAAAAACGGGAAGGTGTTTTTTCCGCTGCTCGAACCGTTTGGTCCGGGGTTGCGAAAGGCATTTGAGCCGGGTGAGGGAGCCATTGCCGATAAGTTTGCATTTGATTCGCTTTATACTACTACGCAAGCCAATGCACAAGTGAAATATCCTGATAAAAATCGCTTTACCATTAGAGGGAAATACCAGTCATCAGTGAGTTCCGACATTTCATTAAATGCTCTGAATATTCCGGATGGTTCGGTGACGGTTACAGCCGATGGAAGAATCCTTACGGAAAATGCGGACTACACAGTGGATTACAAACTTGGCAGGGTGAAAATCATTAATGAGTCACTGCTGCAAACCGGTGCCAACATAAAAATTTCTGTGGAAAGTAATGCCCTGTTCAACATCCAGTCAAAAACAATGATTGCTTCACGATTCGATTACGATGTTTCGAAAAATTTCATATTGGGTGGCACGATTATGAATCTCACCGAGAGACCACTTACCCAAAAAATCAACATCGGAGATGAACCCATTTCCAATACCATTTGGGGGCTTGACGGAAGCTACCAAACCGAATCGCAATTGCTCACCAACATCATTGACAAATTTCCGTTGCTTAACACGAAAGAAAAATCAACCATCAATCTGTCGGGCGAGTTTGCACACCTCATTCCAGGGCATTCGCGCGCTATAGGTAAAGACGGTACGGCTTATATTGACGATTTCGAAGGCAGCCAAAGTGCGATTGATATTCGTTCTTTTACAACCTGGGTGTTGGCCAGCACACCGCAAGGTCAACCCGATCTCTTTCCTGAAGCAAGCCTTGTAAACAACCGCACTTACGGCTTCAACCGTGCGAAAATAAGTTGGTACGTGATTGACCCTACTGTTTTTTTTAGAAACAATAATATAACCCCAAAGCACATTGCCAACAACTCAGACATGCAATCGAATCATTTCATGCGGGAGGTGTTGGAACAGGAAGTTTTTCCCCAAAAAGACATTAACCCAAGCGCGGGATTTGGCAACATTGCGACTTTCGATTTGGCATATTATCCCGAAGATAGAGGGCCGTACAACTACGATGCTGCGCTTTCTGCATATTCAAAAGGGATCAATGCAAATGGTTCGCTGGCTGCCCCGGAAACTCGATGGGGCGGGATAATGAGGCGGCTCGACACCTACGATTTCGATGCCGCCAACATCGAGTTTATCCAATTTTGGATGATGGATCCTTATGCCGAAAATCCTGATGACCCCGAATACGGTGCTGGTGCGCAGGCGGGCGACTACCCCGACAACAGCGTTTCTGGTGATTTGTATTTTAACATAGGCATGATTTCAGAAGACATTTTAAGCGATGGCAATAAGATGTTTGAGCATGGCTTGCCCACTGACGAAGTAGAAACGAGTGATCTTTCGAGCGGTGATTTTTCGGAGTGGGGGCGTATCGTCAACCAAGCGCTCTATACTGGGGTAAATGCTTTTGATAACGATCCCGAAGCACGTGAATTCCAGGATGTGGGGTTTGACGGACTCAGAGACAAGGAGGAGCTTGCCTATTTTGACCAAGGTTACTTGCAGAAAATTGACAGTATGCATGGCAGTTCTTCTCAAGCCTATAAAAACGCTCAGGATGATCCCTCGGCAGACAACTACCACTATTTCAGGGGAGACGATTGGGACAGCGATGAACAGGATATTCTTCATCGCTACAAATGGTACAACGGGATGGATGGCAACTCTCCCAGCGCAGAGCAATATTCGCAAATAAACGATGATGGTTATTCTACATCGGCCTCTACTTTGCCCAACATCGAAGACATCAACAGGGATGGTACGATGGACAATGTGGAGCAGTATTTCCAATATAAGGTGAAAATTTCGCCAAAAGACATCCACCCTGACAACGTGGGCAACAACTACATTACCGATGTGGTGTATGCCACTCCTCCTACAAAAAGCGGTGATGACCGGCCTGTTCGGTGGTACCAGTTTAAAATTCCCATCCGCCAACCACAGAAAGCAGTAGGCGGCATTACAGATTTTCGATCCATCCGATTCATGCGAATTTTTATGAAAGGATTCAAAAAACCCGTTTATATGCGGTTTGCCCGCATGGAGCTTATCAGGGGAGAGTGGCGAAAATATACCGGCCTGACCGAAGACCCCGGTGAAATGCCCATCGAAAACCCCGACCAGTTTACGACCTTCAACATTTCTGCGGTGAACATTGAAGAGAATGGCCAGCGAACACCTGTAAATTACATACTTCCGCCAGATATTGCTCGAGAAGTCAATTTGGCCACTACTACCTTGCAGCGCCTTAACGAGCAGGCCCTTTCCCTGCAAGTTTGCGATTTGCAGGACGGCAAATTTCAGGCGGCCTACCGCAATGTGGACTTTGATGTTCGATCCTACAAGCGATTGAAAATGTTTGTTCATGCTGAAGCGGGAGACCCTGATGAGCCTCTAAACGATGGCGACCTAACAGTGTTTGTCCGTCTCGGCACCGACTTTGAGAACAACTACTACGAGTATGAAGTGCCGTTGAAAATTACACCTCCCGGTCATTACGGCCCACCCGAAAACGAGGATGTAAGAAAACAAGTTTGGATTCCTGAAAACAATGTGGACATTGAATTTCTGCAATTGCAAGCCGCTAAAATAGCCCGAAACAGCACGGATGCCAGTTTACAAATACCTTATGCCTATGTAGATCCCAATTATCCGAACAATACTATTTACGTGAAAGGTAATCCCAATTTAAGTACGCTAAAAACCGTCATGATTGGTATTCGCAACCCGTTTAATGATGCCGTTTCAAAGTGTGCAGAAATATGGGTGAACGAATTGCGGCTCAGCGATTTTGACGACAAGGGCGGTTGGGCAGCGATTGGGCGAATGGTAACTAAGTTGGCCGATGTGGGCACCTTGTCACTTACCGGTAGCATTACTACGCCCGGTTTCGGAAGCATTGATAAAAAAGTGAGTGAGCGAGAGCGCAAAACCACCCAGACAATTGACGCCTCGTTTTCTACAGACCTGAGCAGGTTTTTACCAGAAAAAGCGGGAATTAAAATTCCAATGTATGTAGGTTATTCAAATGAAACACAGAAGCCTCAGTTCAACCCCCTTGACCCGGACATCAAGATGAGTGCGCTTGAAAACTTGGGGAACCAGGAGGCAATTATTCATGTCAAAAAAGTTTCAAAAACCGTTATCGAGCGTAAGACGCTCAATTTTACAAATGTGAGAAAAGAAAAATCGGCCAAAAGCAAGAAAAGCCATTTTTACGATTTGTCGAACTTATCGGTTACCTATGCCTATTCAGAGATTTCCAAGCGTAGTATAATTGATTCATTGGATGTTTTGCGTAATTACAAAGGTGCACTGAGCTACAATTTTGCTCTAAAGCCAAAAAACATTAAACCGTTTGGGAAGATAAAATTACTACGTTCCAAATGGCTTCGGCTCATCAAGGATGTCAATTTTTACACTATGCCAAAGCAGGTTTCTTTCAGAACAGATGTGAACCGCATGTATAACCAGCGCGTAACTCGTAACAACAACCCAGGCATCAGGGCGGACTTGCCGCCATTTTACAACAAGACCTTCACATGGACACGTGCCTATGATTTGAAATATGATATCACCAAGGCACTGAAATTCGACTTCCAAGCCACCAATAACTCCTTGATTGAGGAGCCACCTCAGGATAAGACATACGATGGAAGAGTAGATAGAAAAAACCACAAGGAAGAATTTGATACGCTGTGGACGCCTAGTGTACTCAATAGCATGAGTCAAGGGGGGACAAATACCAATTACCGACATCAGTCCAACTTGAGCTGGAACCTTCCTCTCAATAAATTTCCACTTACCAATTGGATAAATTCTACAGCAAGGTATTCTGCCACTTACAATTGGCAAAGAGCACCTTTCGCAGCCGATTCGCTTGGGCATACCATCCAAAATACCAATAACATAAACGTAAATGGAACTTTTAATTTTCTCTCCTTATATAATAAGGTCGGTTACCTTAAAAAGGTGAACCAAAAATTCCGAAAGCAGGCGCGCAAAAAGAAGAAAACCGGCCTTGAGAAAAAAGTGCAGAAAATTGCCGATCAAAAGTCAGACACTACCAAAACCAAAAAGAAAGACAAAGATCGCATTACGCCTATTGACCACTTTGTGCATACGCTTATGGGCTTTAAAAATGTGAACATTACCTATAGGCGAACCAATGGCCTGCTGCTTCCCGGCTACAATAACGAAACTCGCTTTGTAGGGATGGATGGCGCTTTTGAAGGTCCCGGCTGGCCGTTTATCTTCGGCATGCAGGACTGGGTAGGTGAAAGCGCTGGAGAGAAGTTCGCTCCTTATGCCGCCTCCAAGGGCTGGCTGGTAGATACGACAAAAGTAGGTAATGCTATTTACGTAAATACACAGCACACCAATACCCACTCGGAGAACATCAACTTGCGCTCTTCTATCGAGCCGATCAAAAATCTGCGCATTGATTTAACGGCCAATCGTACCACTTCGAGCGCTTCTACTGAGTTTTTTACTTGGAGTGATTCGCTTGGAAGGCATCAGAGCCAGAGCCTTATTGAAACAGGAAGTTACAGTTCCACCTATAACATGTTCAAAACTACTTTTGTATTTGACAAAAGACACACCAACAAATCGGGTGTTTTCGAGCAATTCTTAGAGAATAGAAATGAAATATCACAGCGGCTGGCCGGCAAGCGCGATAACAATGTAGATGCTTACGGCAATGGGGAGCATACTTCTGATGAGGGATACAAGGAAGGATATGGAAGCACCTCACAAGAGGCTTTAATACCATCATTTTTGGCGGCCTATGCTGGTGAGTCATCCAATGAAGTGAAGCTAAACCCAATTAAAACACTGCCCAAGCTCAATTGGCGTGTAACTTACAGCGGGCTTTCAAAAATCGAGTGGTTCAAGCAGTATTTTCGCTCCATCACTATCAACCATGCATATACTTCGAAAATGAACCTCAGTGGCTATACCAGCAACGTGCTTTTTACCCAGTATGCTGATACTGCCGCTTCTGGATTTGAATACGTGGATTCCATTGACATCAATAACAACTATATTCCAAAATACCAATTTAATACAGTAACGCTTTTAGAACGATTTTCCCCCTTTTTAAAAATTGACATGACTTGGAAAAATTCTCTTCAAACTAAGATTGAATACAAGCGTGACCGCAATGTTTCGCTTAACATCTCAAACACACAGGTTACAGAAGTGAAAGGAAATGAAATCGTGCTGGGACTGGGATATGTTATTCCTCAAGTTGAATTACCGATAAAAGTAGGGCAACTGCGCAAAAAACTCAACAGCGATCTGAAAGTGCGGGTGGATGTTTCGGTACGCGATAACAAAACGGTGATTCGAAAAGTGATCGAAGGGGTCAATCAAATTACTGCGGGGCAACGAATCATTTCAGTGAAAGCAACGGCTGATTACGTAATTAACGAGCGTCTCAATTTGCAATTGTATTACGACTTCATTCGCAACAAGCCGAAAATCTCCACTTCTTTCCCCACATCAAACACCAATGCAGGGATACGTATACGCTTCACATTGGCTTGATAAATTAAATTCTCCATTTTTAATTTTTAATTTTGAATTTCCCGATTATTTTTGCCGCAAATATTATTAATCATGAATTTTCCTGACAACCTGAAATACACACCTGACCACGAGTGGATTCGTGTGGAGGGCGACATTGCCACAGTAGGCGTTACCGATTTTGCGCAAAGCGAGCTGGGCGACATTGTTTATGTAGAAATAGAAACCGTTGGCGAAACGTTGGTAAAAGAAGATGTTTTCGGTACGTTAGAAGCGGTGAAGACTGTTTCTGATTTGTTTATGCCGATGAGCGGTGAAATGCTCGAATTTAACGAAGCTCTCGACTCCAATCCTGAAAAAGTGAATGCTGATCCTTATGGCGAAGGCTGGATGGTAAAAATCAAAATTACCGATGTTTCTGAATTAGAAGTGCTGCTTTCTGTTGAGGATTACAAGGCGCAGATAGGAGTTTGAGATTAACTGTAATTTCACACAACATCCTATTTCTTTTTGCGTTACATGAAGGAATTTATCTTTTATCAACCTTTTAAATCAAATTCCATGAACGTAAAAACATCCTCCACCGCGCTTTTGGTAGCGCTGGTTCTTACAATAGGAGTAGTTGCTGCCAACCACCAAATCAGAAAAACAAATTACCGGCATACACAAGTGTTGTCTCCTGATGAATTGCCATCGTTTCAGGGTGGGCAAAAGGCACTTGAAAAATTCATCCGCAAACATCTCAAGTATCCGTCACGTGCTAAAGAAATGGGCATTTCGGGCACGGTTTATGTAGATTTTGTAGTAGATGTGGACGGAGGCATTAAAAATGTGAAAATTGCAACTGCTATATTCCCTGATTTGGATGAAGAAGCTATCAGAATCATGAACCTTATGCCTAAATGGAAGCCGGGAAAGCGCCAAAATAAAAAAGTGAAATTCGGACTGCGGCTTCCCGTAAAGTTCAATTTGAAATAGCAATTTATGGATACGAAAAATGTTTGTAATTTAGCGGTTTATTTCTGAAACAATATTCAATGGAACTTAAGAAAAATCCACAGGCAGATGTCGAAAAGCGCAAGCCGTTGCTTTTTTCGATGGGGTTAGTGGCTGCATTCGCTGCTGTTTTGCTTGCATTTGAATGGAAAACTTTTGAAGATGATTTTTCTCAACTGGGGCAAATGCTCGTACTGAACGAAGAGGAAGAAATGATGCCCATTACCCGGCAGGAAATCAAACCTCCACCTCCACCTCCACCAAAACCCACCCAAATTGAAGTAGTGGAAGATGAAGAAGAAATTGAAGATGAGGTTGAATTAGATGATATGGAAATAGATGAAGATACTGAAGTAGAAATACAAGAAATAGAAGAGGTAGTGGATGAGCCGCAGATTTTTACCATTGTGGAGCAGATGCCGTCATTTCCGGGTGGCGAAGCAGAGTTGTTTAAATATCTTGGTAAAACCATTAAATATCCTGCAATGGCAAAAGATGCGGGTATTTCGGGTATTGTTTATGTGACTTTTGTAGTTTATGAAAGTGGTTCTATCAAAGATGTGAAAGTGTTGCGTGGCATCGGTGGCGGTTGTGATGAAGAGGCACTGCGCGTAATTAAAAATATGCCAAAATGGAAAGCCGGAAAGCAAAGAGGCAAGCCCGTTCGCGTTCAGTTTAACTTACCTATAAGGTTTACGCTGAGATAAAAGTAAGATAAGGCGTGATAATAATAAAGCCTGCAAAACCTTGCAGGGTTTTTTATGGTCGCTATTTTATCATTCCCGCCCCAACGGTTTCATTGGTTGCTTCATCAATTAATATTACGCTTCCGGTAGTGCGGTTGCGTGTGTAT
>NVWW01000084.1 GCA_002746335.1 Flavobacteriales bacterium
CATTGCTTTTGGCTCGCCCCCCGGTAGCCACCCACACTTCCCCGTTTGCCGCTTTCATTTGATAGGCATAGATGGATGACGGTCCGTTTGGCAAAAGCATTTCGCTGTTCCAGTCGTTGTAACCTTTTGCCAGCCCGTGCCAGATATCAGCAATCCAAAGGGCATCGCCATCGCCCCTGATGGCGTGCATGGGGTTTGCGCCTCTCGGCTTTTGGTAAGACCCGATGTGCTGTTTTGCATTCCAGTCGGTGCCGTAAACGCGGGTATGCCACTTGTGGGCAATGACAATCTCACTGCTGTATGGCTCTAATGAAAAATTTTCTTCCGAAATAATGCTGTCTAATTTATTCCAATTCACTCCGTCAAATTCATAAATCGTATCTGATTTGTACAGCGGGCTTCTGTAATTGGCATAAATTTTATTGTTGAAAAAAGCAATTGTGTTGTAGGTTCCGTTGGGGAGTGAATCTTGTTTTCGCCAAGAGTTGAAATTCGCCAAATTGGCGCTTCCGAGTGAGGCCTTGTACACTCCGTCAGATGCAGCAGCAAAGAGATTGTTGCCATCCGTGGCGAGTTGGTTTACGCCTATATATATGCCGCTATCTCCGATAATGTAGGTGTCTTTTATTTCCAGCTTATCAATATCTAAAATTGAAATTCCAAACCCACATGACAAATATGCCAATCCATCAATGAATGTGATGTTATTAATCATTTTGCTTGCAATAATATTGCTGCGTTTGATGTCGCTCATGTTGTAAATAGAATTGCCAATCAACAAATCGAGATTTCCGTTGAAGTAGCCGATTACGAGCGTATTGGATGTTTTGTCATAACGCATAGAACTCAACCCCCAATCGGACAGCCCGTTGACTTTTGAAATTTTTTCGATACTGCCGTCTGTTTTATGATAAGAAAACAGGGCATATTCAGTAGCACAAAACACCTTTTCATCGGTTTCTGCTACGGCAATGCCCTTGTCGTAGGGCAGATGGTCACGCCACTGACCAATGCCGACATTTTGAGCGAATGAGGCAGAAAATATGAACAGCGAAAGGAGAAACGGAAAAATAGGGTTTATTTTCATCGCTCTCAAAACTCTTGTTTTGAAAATTTATTGTTCTTAAGTTTTCTAAGCTTAAAATCCAATAAAACAATTATTCCGATAAACATTGCAAGCCAAATATAAGTTGCTATTTGAGAGCTTGTGCCAAATAGCATTGTGAGCATGTTGTCATTGTGAAAATTGTTTTGAAAGAACAAAGGAAAAACAACTTCGTTGAAGGGATGTTTTATCTCTTCTTGCATACTATAGAAAATAGTGGATTTTGACATCCATGTAACCAATAATCCTATTCCAACACACATCCAAAAAAATGTTTTGGGAAAGGAATGTGTACTTAAAAAACGAAGGCCTTCAAAAGCCAATAGTACAGCCATCGGAATCAGATACCTTGGCCCGTAACACCAGCCGCCCCACCATGCATGAAATGATGAAACGGCAAGAAAAAAGCAACATGAAAATACAAATAGATAATTTTTCGCCAAGCCGGTAAGTGATGGCCGCCAGTGCTTAATGAGTACCCAAATCAGCAATATAAAACAGGGAACATAGAAAAAAAGGCCACGATAGTCGCTAAAAAGCAGTTGCCAAATAGCATCTGGCTGTGGGTGCAGAAATCCATAATTTGCACCTGTTTGAACAGCAAAATCATCGTTAGATAAATAACGGTAAAGTGTTTGAAATGGGCTGCCGGTTATCAAGTAGTTGTAAGCCAACAAGAAAATGACAGCAGGAAGCACTCCGGCCATAAAAAGCACCGGTTTTTTGTAAGATTTCGCATTCAGCCAAATCAAAAAAGCCCAAACAGGGAAAACAATTCCGATGGTGTATTCACACAAAAAAGCAAGCCCGCTAAATAGTCCCGCAAGCATGTATTTTTGCCTGTACTTCAAAAAAATGTACGCTATTAAAAGCAATACACCTGAAAGAAGGTGACTAAAGAAGGTGCCAGAATAAATGAACAAAAAAGAACCATAAAGCGGCAACATGGTTAGTAATACTGGTGAAAAGGAAGTTTTTTGCTTCACAGCAAACAAAAAAATAAGCAACACCAAAAAGGCAAATGGAATACTTCCTGAAATAATCCCGCCAATAATATAAGCGGGCTTTCGGGCATTGCTGGTTTTTTCGCTGAGTGTGGTTTCATCATCAGTTGTAAACCCCATCCATTTCAAAATGCCGTAAAAGGGAATAGTCAGCAAGCTTGGCAAGGGTGGCTTATCAGAATAATAATGCCCGTTTACGTAACTTTTGTCGCCCGTTAGATGATGGTATTTGTCAATGTGCCAAGTGCCGTCATGCACCACTGCAAGTACCGGAAGTACTCGCGAAGTAGTGTTCCATTTAAGTTGTGTGTCAATAAAATAACTCGAAAGCAACAAGTTAAGGAAAAAGAAAGTAACAAGGTAGCTTGTGGGAAAATCTTTCTGTGAACTCATTGGCAACAATTACCGCTAAAGAAAGCAAATTACAACTTCACTATTTTTTTTGCAATGCCAGCACTATTAAGCGAAATCCGAAGGAAATAAATGCCGTTCGGTTGGTTCGATAAATCAATATCTATTGTTTTGTGTTTTGTGTTTTGTATTTCGTGGTTCATGTAAATATTCTCGCCTAAAACGTTGTAAATTGTCACGTTGAAGGAAGTCGAACCATAGCCTGTTAGCGCATCATTTTTAATTCTTAATTCTACATTCCCCTTTGTAGGGTTCGGAAATACCTCTACTTCATACTCATTCAATAACTCAGAGATACTTCCGGCAATTTGTATTTTCAGAATTCCCGTACCACCGCCATACTCTCCGTAAATCAGTTCTGTTTTGCCATCATTGTTGAGGTCGTTTGCCGAAACGCTTGCTCGCAGCGAATAGGTGTTAATAGAATCGGCTAATGTAAATGCGCCATTTAGGTTGYCTTCGATGTTTGTGTAATAATAGATCGTTCCTCGTTCAGAACCTACCCACAAAGCRTATTTGCCCACATTGTTTTCAACCATAAAGGGCGAACTATARCCTGTGCAACAGGTGAGCATCATATCAAGTTCTCCGAAAAAATTATTGTCAGGCGTTGCATTGAAGCTCGCGTTGCTTGCTGTTCCATTGTTTTGGAAGTAATTCAAATTGCCTGAACGCTCGCCAATAATTATATCGAGCAGCCCATCACGGTTTACGTCTATCAATTGAGGCGCTGCGTTTTGCCCAACATCAACGCCCATGTAACTCGATTGAATGAGCATAAAACTAACCGGATTTCCCGCTCCTGCCGTATTGTCAAAAAGGAATAACTTTCCATTGTAATCGCCTATGAGCATATCATCATCGCCATCCCCATCAATATCTCCAAAAGTTGGATAAAGGTTGTTTAATCCGAGCGAAAAGACATCTACATAATTTCTTGTGATGAGTTCAAAAACAGGGTAACCAACAGTCCCAGTGTTTTCGAAAAGGGCGAGTTTGCCTTCAGCCAGTCCAGTAAGGGAAAAATAGCCGTCATTACCTACAATCAAATCCAACAGCCCATCTGCATTGTAATCGAAAAAAACGGGGTTGGCACCATCGCCCACTTCGAGCATTTCTTCCTGCAAGAAGGATTTTGTGGTGAAATTAAGCACAGTCGAATCATTTTGTCCAATATTTTTGTAGTACCACACCGATTTGAAGTTCTCAGAAGAATTGGAAGTATTGCAACCCACAACAAGGTCTTTTTTGCCGTCATTATTCATGTCGAGATAATAGGATGCGGGATAGGTCATGTAAACAGGCGTTGTGTTGGAAGGAAAACTCACATCTTGTCCGGTCATGTTTGCCGTAATGCTGTCTCCGTCATTAGTTGCCTCCACTAAATTTTTAAAATTGATTTGCCCTTGAATATATTCCTTGTCGCCATCCCCATCCATATCAATGGCGAGCATAGAAGTTCCTCCGTTGGCAGTTTCGTTTCCGTTCCCGGGAGATCCATTGGCCCCTTTGCACGAAATACCAAGCGTTACCGAATTGGAAGAAGAATTTTCCTGAAAATTTCCCCAGCATGCATCAGCCACTACAAAGGTCAAGCTGTCACAATGTCCGTACATATCCATGGATTGGTTTTGGTGGTATTGCACGGTAAAACTGGCTACGTTATAGGAAAGCACGTCTAAATCACCATCGTTGTCAACATCGCTTATGGCTGGAACGTTAATACCTGACACGAAAAGGTTGAGATTCCCTGTTCCATAATCTGACATCAGCATCGGGCTTACAAGTGTGAATTTTAACCCGCTTTGCAGAGTATAGTCATTTCGATAAACCGCTATTCCGCCAGGAATGTATGTGAAAATGTCTTCTCTTCCATCGCAATTGTAATCGTGAAGCAAAGCGAAATTAAAAATTGAATCAGGAAAGGTGCTGCGGTATTCAGGGGCGTATTCGTAATCCACCACATTAGCAGTTCCTTTGTTGATAAAGGTCTTGATAACGTTGCCGTTTCGGTCAAAAACAAAGAGGTCTTTGATGCCGTCATCGTTCAAATCAATTTCAGAAAATTGAGGGCTGTTCAGCCCGCCTGCCCATGCCAATGAAAGTGTATCACTGTTTTCAATTATCGGAATGGAGTCCCATCGGCTGTAGTTGATTTGTGCAATTACAGTAGCAGTAGGCATTAGCAATAGTAACAGCATTATGAACTTGAAGAATCTCATTTTTTATTTCTAACCGCTACAGAATAAGCATCCACAGAAACTTCTGCTTTGTAGCTACTTATCACGTTTAGCGTATTCATATCAATGATTCTTACAAAACCATTTCGCCCACCGCAGTCGGTGGTGTGGTGTGGTGCGGGTCCTTTTGAATCTATGTTGCGATGCGCCACATACACCAATTGCTTTGCCTCATCAACGGCAATGCCGTGGGGTTGAAAACCGGTATTGATACTTTTTACAAAAGTATTATTTTGCCAGTCAATTACTGCCACCGAACCACGGGTTCCAGGAAATGAAATGGTATCTTCTGTGCAGGAAACAAACAAGTAATTTGTGGTGATTGAAATGGCAAATTCCTGCGGAAATGTTCCTGTGGGGATGATATCAACCAAGCTGTCATTAGACGTTTGAAACACGCGTACTTCGTTACTCTTTTGGCAAGTCACAAAATACTTCGATTCATTTGGAGTGAAGACGATTTCATGTGGGTCAAGGGAAGAAAGGGGATTAGGCACTTGCCCTGTTTCCAATACTACCTTTTCAAACTCCGGACTATTGATGTCCGTTACATCAATTTTGTAAATAAAGTTTCCCGTTTGAGCAGTCAGGTAAAGTGTTTTCCCATCGCTGGAAAGCGTACTGCCATGTGGCCATTCAAGTAAGCCAGATCCTTGGTATTTTTCGAGCAGTTGCATGTTTTCTAAATCAACCACGGCAACGGAACCATCCGCATTCCAG
Source organism: Flavobacteriales bacterium (assembly GCA_002746335.1). Classification (GTDB taxonomy): domain Bacteria; phylum Bacteroidota; class Bacteroidia; order Flavobacteriales_H. The sequence goes on from NVWW01000084.1 coordinate 5,481, forward strand.
TTCACAGCATAGGCCGTTTTCCCATCAGAAGAAATGGTAAAAGTGTTCCAACTGCCGTTGCCGATGTCAACTTCATCTATGAAAGCATCGGTAGCGGCATCGTATCTTTGAAACATATTTCCCGAAAAGAAAACTACATACCAATAGTTGCCGTCTGGTGATACGCGTACCATGTGTGGAGACTCAATGGCTGTCGGACTGCCTGTTTCCACGGAGCGCATAATCAACCCCGTCTCTGCATCAAAAATCGAGACCAAGTCGCAGCCCTGGTTGGCTACATAAAACTTGCTGCGACTTGGGTTGTCAGAAAATTTCACAAAGCCCTCGTCATTGGCGGCTCCTGCGGCAATCCAGTCACTAATTAGGATGACTTCCTCTTTTGTTAGCGTGTCGCTATTGAATGGCATAAGAGGCGTTAGCGAAGGCCCGAGTTCGTCAAAAGTATTTACGAAAAAAAGCAAAAAGCTCTGTTCAGAACTATAAGGAATAACCGCTGCATTGTTTCGGCTGCCTTCGAACATTTTTTCCCATGAAGTGAGATTTAGCCCTCCTGCTGCATCATAACTTTTATCGTTGTGGCAGCCTGGTATGGCACATTGCGTGAGCATGATTTTGCCAACCTCCTCAGGGTAGCCGTTTAGCGCTTCTTCAGTGTAAATGGGTGGGTCCTTGGAGCAGGCAGCAAGCAAAAAAATTATGAAAAGCAAGTATGAAAAGCGCCAATTCATTAATTCCGATAAATTTCAAATTTGCTAAATTACTTAAAAATCGAGGAGAAGAAATTCACCAACACGACATATTCGCAATTTTTGAGAACATACATCGTTTCCGCACTATTCTCCCTGTGGAGCCCTGCCAAATGGTGGGTACGATTTATCGGAGCATTCCACAAGGTAAATAAAAAACATATTTTTGTGCGCTATTTTAATGCCTATTTCATGAAAAAATTATTGCTTTTTACTTTTATTGTTGGATTTCTGACGCCTGTTTTCAGCCAAGATGAAGAAACCCATGAGAAACGTGGGGTTTACGATCGCATTTTGATGGACGTATATTTCGAGAATTGGCTCGACACTTCGTATAAGCTGCCGGGTAAATGGCACTCGCGGGGTATCAGCGGCTTTTACCTATACGACATCCCTTTTGAAAAAAACAGCCAGTTCAGTTCAGCAATCGGCCTTGGTGCCAGCTCGCACAATGTTTTTCTCAAAGATAGCATCGGTAGYCACCCTGATTCTACCAGCAGGTATTATACTTTTTTACCCATTGAAAGTAATGACAATTTCAAAAAATACAAATTCTCCACTAACTACATTGACGCTGCGCTGGAACTTCGCTTCCGTAGCAAGCCCGATAAATTTGGGAACCGTATTAAATTTACGCTTGGGGCGCGTGTGGGTTATCTTGTCAACATCCATTCAAAGACCGTTCGCAATAAGCGCGACCGCTACAAGTGGTTCCTTTTTCCTGATGCCAACAAATGGCGATATGGCACTTATTTGAGGTTTGGTTACCAGCGCTGGCAGCTCTTTGGCTATTATCAATTCTCAACGCTATTTGAAAAAGATAAGGGYGATCGACTCACGCCTGTTTCRGCWGGGATTACCTATATTTTGTTGGAATAAACCCTAATTGCTAAATCTTAAANNNNCCTACCTRCCGGCAGGTCGTAAATCCCTCTAAAGCACTCTTTTTTGCATCTGAAACTGTATTTTCATAGTTTTGAAAGTCGCAATTCAACGCTATGAGCCATCTCCTTTTTCTTAAACAAAAACTCGCRCTTCTCGCCTTGGTATTCACYGCTTTTTGCCTCAAAAGCCAAGACAACAGTTTTGTTTCTTTCGGTATAGAAGATGGATTAATCATGTCTCAAATAGAAACCCTCGCACAAGACGATGAGGGCAATTTATGGATTGGCACCATTGGCGGCCTGTCAAAATACAACGGAATTTCATTCATTAACTACACCCAAAAAGACGGGCTTGCTGAAGATTGGATAACCGTTTCGCACAAAAGCAAGAATGGCCACATCTGGTTTGGTCATTGGGGCGGTGGGGTTTCGGTTTATCTTCCGAAAGAAAAAAAATTTGCTGACCAAAAATTTGAAAACCACAGCCAATACCGCCTCATTTCTGCAATAGCAGAAGACCACACCGGGAATATTTGGTTCGGCACAGAAAATGGCGGCATTTTTTATTACAATGTCTCCACCCAAAAAGTTACCGTTATTGAAAAAGAACTATCCATTAATTTCATTTCGTGTTTCTACATGGATGAAGGAAAAAACCTGTGGGTTGGCACAGATGGTGGCATTTTCGTTTTCAATATTCAGTCGGGTGTGCAACCGGCGCTATTGCATCATTTGAATCTTGAAAACGGTTTGCCAAGCAATTTGATTAGAACGATTGCCGATCCAGGAAATGGCGAAATATGGGTGGGTACTGCCGATGCAGGCGTCATCCGATTGAARTCTGCTGATATTGCCGATTATCAAACCATTACCATTAATGACGGGCTATCCTCCAACAACATCAAAAAACTGTTTAAAGACAATTCAGGTGTGGTTTGGCTCGGCACTGAAGATGCAGGAATAATGCAATTTGCACAAGGGCAATTAAATACGCTCGGCACAAAAGCGGAGCAAAAATATTTTCATGTGAATGCTTTTTTGCAAGACAGGGAAGGCAACATCTGGCTCGGYACTGAGCTTGGCTTGAAAAAATACATGGGTGATTTGTTTAAACTCTACAACCGAAATTACGGCATGACGGGCAACCTCGTGTGGTCTATCCTCCCCGACCGAGAAGGAAACTTATGGTTTGGCACTTCCAACGGGGTTTCAAAATTCAGTTTTCCTGAAATCGGAACAAAAAAACAATACAATAGCCCGGTGGTGAAAAATTATACTACAGAAGACGGTTTATCCGAAAATATCATCATCTCTATGTGYGAAGACAAAGCCGGAAACATTTGGCTCGGAACTGAAAACAACGGGGTTTCGGTGCTTTCGCCCGAAGGAGAAACCATTAAAACCTTTAGCCGTGCAGACGGATTRCCAGGYAATAAAATTTTCGCCATTTGCGAAGATGAGCRAGGMAACATTTGGCTCGGAACAAAAAAAGGAGCCGTGAAAATTGACCCGAAGGACTATTATTCTGTCACAAATTTCACCGAAAAAGACGGACTTGGGGGCGAAAAAGTGTATCATATTTTCAGCGACAGCAAGGGAGATTTATGGTTTGGAATTATCGGTGGCGAATTGACAAAATATGACGGACAGCAATTCAAAACCTATGGCCAAGCAGAAGGCGTGAGTTCGAAATTCATACTGAGCATTGCCGAAGATAATTCCAGCAATTTATGGTTTGTCGCTTACGGAGACGGCATCATTAAATATGATGGAAAAGAATTCAAATCGTTCACAATAAAAGATGGCTTAAGCACCAATTCCCCGCATTTTATCGCAGCCGGCAAAGACAACAACATTTGGATTGGCGTAAACCTCGGCATTGAAAAATATAATCCTGAAACAAAAAGATTTACACTGTACGGCAAGCAGCAGGGTTTCAACGGGCTGGAAACCAACGAAAATGCCATTGCCYAYGACAATGARGGCAATATTTGGTTCGGCACCGTGCGGGGCGCTGTGAAATTTTCTCCCGAAAAAGATCTTCCCAACGAAATTGMGCCAATTACTTCCATCAGCGGGTTTAAAGTGTTTCTTGAAAAAGCGGAAATGCCGCAAAACGGAAGTTTTTCGTACAACCGGAATTATTTCACTTTTGAAGCCCTTGGAGTGAGTTTAACCAACCCGAAAGAAAACCGCTATCAATATAAATTAGAGGGATTTAACAGCATGTGGCTCCCTCCCACCAAAGAGCGCTCAATTACCTATTCCAACTTGTCTCACGGGAACTATGTCTTCATGGTGAGGGCGTCAAACAACAGCGAAGTGTGGAACAAACAGCCCGTTACTTACGCCTTYACCATTACACCCCCTTTCTGGAAAACATGGTGGTTTTATACATTGTGCGGAATTCTATCCGTCTTAATCGTATTTATTTACATCAAAATAAGAGAAAGAAAACTAAAACAGCGGCAGGCATTTCTCGAACAGGAAGTGGCAAGGCGCACCGAGGAATTAGTGAAAGAAAAAGAAATTGTTGAGGAACAAAACCGAAACATCAAAGAGAGCATCGGCTACGCCAAAAGGATTCAGCAAGCCGTTTTGCCACCGATGGAAGCAGTGAAAAAATCGCTGCCCGAATCGTTTATTTTATACCAGCCTAAAGACATTGTTTCGGGCGATTTTTACTGGGTGCACGAGCGCGAAAACAAAATTCTTTTTTCGGTTGTGGACTGCACGGGGCACGGAGTGCCGGGCGCTTTCATGTCGCTTATCGGGCACAACCTGTTGGAAAAAATAGTGAACGAAAAAAACATTACCTCACCCGCTGAAATATTGCAGGAATTGAGCAAAGAAATTTCAAAAACACTGCACCAAACCGATAAGGCCGAACTAAAAGACGGCATGGATTTGGCACTTTGCTGTATTGATAAGACCAAAAATGAGTTGGAATTTGCAGGCGCCTACAACCCGCTTTACCTCATTCGCAACAAGGTAATAAAAGAAATAAAAAGTGATAAAATTATTATAGGAAAAGCAAACGAGAGTGAAAGCATCGCCTTCAACAATCATAAAATTGATTTGCAGCCAAATGATGTTCTCTATATTTTTTCCGATGGTTATGCCGACCAAAAAGGCGGCCCGAAAAGAAAAAAATTCTACTACCAGCCCTTCAGGAAATTATTGCTTGACATCCATCATTTGCCCATGAAAGAACAAAGCAAAAAACTGCAAGAAACCGTGAACGAATGGAAAGGCGAGATTGAGCAATATGACGACATCCTGGTTTTTGGCGTTAGAATATGAAAACGGCAATGGCACATAACAAAAAATTCCCCCTGCTGCTGTTGCTGGCTTGGTGCCAACTCTCTGCGTATTCTGTTACACATCTTGAGTTTTCTGCCAAAATAAAAAATGATGCCGGAGCACCCCTGGCGGGAATTATCGTTTCTGTTTACAAGGGGAGCCAAAAAATTGATGTTGAAGGAACGGACAAAGACGGCAAGTTTGAAATAAATCTCGATTACGATGGTAACTACAAAATCATCGTAGAGCACCCGTTGTATGAAGTGCTCATCATAAAACTGGACACAAAAATTCCTGAGAAAAACAAAAAATGGACCTACAGCTACGCCACCACCGTTACCATGATTAAAAAGAAAAAAGGGCACGAACCCAAATACGACAACAACCCAGTGATGTTCGTGTCTTTCCTTACTGCCAAAGATAAATTCGGCACCAAAACCCCTTATGAGGTTACCTACACCTACGTGCCTGTAAAAGAAAACCCTGCTGCTTCCGAACAAACAAAATCGGAAGAAAAGGAAGAGGCCGCAGTAAAAGAAGCGCCCGAACAAACCACAGTAACTGATGAAACAGCGCTTCCGCAAGAAAAACAAGAAGAACAGGGGGCGATGTCCAGTGGACATCAAGCCAGCTTGCGGGAAGCAAAAGCAGAAGAAAAAATACCCGTGCCTACGATTGTCTCCCCCAATAAAAAAGCCAAAAAAAGGGCGGAAAGTTTTGTGAAGCAAGATGCAAGAAGCACGGCTGCAAAAACACTACTTGAACAAATGGAAAGAGAAAAAACCGGCAGCAGAAACAAAGAATTGAACGATTACATCACAAAAGCCAAATCAAAAAGAACCTTTCTCGAAGAAGTGGCCGCAAGCAAACGCACCATGAAACAGCAGGCAATGGGGATTCGAGCTGATTGATTTATATGCCCAGCCGTTGAGGTTGCTTATCCTATTTGCCAGTAAAGAATTAGCCATTGGCAGAAAAACCCTACTAAAAATCCCGAGTAGATTTGGGAAGAAAGATGCGCGTTTAATTTCATCCGTGCAAAGCCAATTAATCCCGCAATAAACACGGCAGGCAGTAGCCATTGCAACACTTCGGTTTGGAAAATTCCTGCCAAACCAAACAACGCTCCGCAAATTCCGCCAATGCCCACCATGTGCACGCTTATTTTCCAAAAAAAGTTGGTGAGTAAAGTAATAACTACAGCGAGCGCAGCGCCCAGCATCAGCGCGTAAATGGGTTGTGGCAGGTTGTACTGTTTCAACAAATAATAGGTGAAAAAATAAAAAAATGAGGTGAGGATGAACGGAATGTTTCGGTCTTGCTTTTCACGCATGTAAATGGATGAAACCGCACCGAATTTCACAAGCGAAAATGCCGTAAAAACGGGAATGATAGCTGTGTTCAAAAAAACAATGGCGCTGATGTATAGTTGTGCATCGGGATTGATTCTGTAGCTTAAATAAGTATCGAGATTAAAAACAAGGAAAATACCCAAAGTGGGCATGATGAGCGGGTGGAAAAGATAAGAGATGGTTTTGGCAAAAGTTTGTTCGAAATTTTTCATCATCGAAAYGCGAATTTGTGCGAATTTACGAACAACTAAAGCTCATCATTTGGATTTGCATATTCGTAAGCGATTCGTAATTCGTTGATAGTTCACAGTTCTTTTCTCAATCGTGCCACAGAAATCCCCAACTGCTCGCGGTATTTAGCCACTGTTCTTCGTGCAATGTTGTAACCTTTTTCGCGTAGCGCTTCGCCTAGTCTTTCATCTGTAATCGGCTTCTTTTTGTCTTCTGCTTCCAGTAAATCCTGCAAGATTTTTTTAACTTCTCTTGTGGATACTTCTTCACCTGTATTAGTAGAAAGTGATTCAGAAAAGAAGGTCTTTAAAAGAAAAGTTCCATAGGGTGTTTGCACATATTTACTGTTGGAAACGCGTGAAATAGTGGAAATATCGAGGTTCACTTTTTCGGCAATGTTCTGCAAAATCATGGGTTTTAATTTGGTTTCATCACCCGTCAAAAAATATTCTTTTTGGTGATGCATGATGGCATCCATCGTGAGCAGCAGGGTATGCTGGCGCTGGCGAATCGCGTCAATGAACCATTTGGCTGAATCGAGCTTTTGCTTTACGAAAAGCAATGCCTCTTTTTGTTCTCGGTTGGGCTTTTCTTTGCTTTTCGAATATGTTTCAATCATTTCGGAATACTTTCGGTTCATTCTCAGTTCAGGCGCATTGCGAGAGTTCAGTGTCAATTCCAATTCACCATCTACATTGGAAATTATAAAATCTGGGATGATGTGCTCAATTACCTTTATGTTTTCGTTCAGCGAATTACCAGGCTTTGGGTTCAATTTTAAGACTTCATCCATCGCATCCCTCAATTCCTCTTCTGTAATGCCTAACTTGTTGACGATTTTCTCGTAGTGTTTTTTAGTGAATTCATCAAAAGATTCCTTCAAAAGGAGCTTAGCAGTTGCAATATTTTCATCCGAAATTTTTCTGTCCAATTGCAGCAGCAGGCATTCCTGTAACCCGCGCGCGCCTATCCCCGGCGGGTCAAGCTCCTGGATTATATTGAGAATAGAAAGTACTTCTTCTTCGGTGGTGTCAATGTATTGCGTGAATGCCAAGTCGTCTACGATAGAAGAGAGTTCTCTGCGCAAATAACCCGCATCATCAAGGTTGCCAATGAGCGTTTCCGCAATGATTTGTTCGTGCTCAGTTAAAACGCGAAGTCCGAGTTGGCTTTCCAGTAATTCGTGGAACGTTTTACCGACTGAAAATGGGATGTCTTTGTCTTCCGCATCAGCGCCCTTATTGGAAGTGTATAGCTTGTAATCAGGAATTTCGTCATCGTCCACATAATCTGAGAAATCAAATTCATCATCCGAATCGCTCAAATCATTTTCATCGAATTCATTTTCCTCAAACTCATCCGCCTGTTCGTCTTCTTCTTTGCCTTCATCTAAGGCCGGGTTTCCTTCTAACTCTTCCTTAATGCGCTGTTCCAATGCAATAGTAGGTAGCTGTAGCAGTTTCATCAACTGGATTTGCTGCGGGGAGAGTTTTTGAAGTAATTTCTGCTGAAGTGTTTGCTTAAGCATCAGAATTGCGATTTACAAAGTACAATTTACGATTTTTCAAAATTCTGCATTTCCTGGTGTGCGCGGAAACGGAATTACATCGCGGATGTTGCTCATGCCWGTAACGAACTGCACCAGCCGTTCAAAGCCGAGCCCGAATCCCGTGTGTGGAACAGTGCCAAATTTTCTCGTTTCCAAATACCACCACACAGTTTTTTCGTCAATGTTGAATAATTTAATGCCTTTTTTTAGTTGCTCAAGGCGGTGTTCTCTTTGTGAACCACCAACGATTTCGCCAATGCCGGGAAACAAAAGRTCCATACCRCGAACAGTTTTTCCGTCATCATTTTGATACATGTAAAACGCTTTGATTTCCTTCGGATAATCGGTAATGATTACGGGTTTTTTGAAGTGCTTTTCAACCAAATAACGTTCATGCTCGCTTTGTAAATCAGCACCCCAGTCATCAATTGGGAACTGGAATTTTCCTTTTTTATTTGGCTTGGAATTTCTCAGAATTTCAATGGCTTCGCTGTAAGTGATGCGTTCGTATTTATTTTCGAGCACATAATTTAGCCGTTCGAGCAATTCCATTGCTTGGCGTTCGTTTTGCGGTTTTTGTTTGTCTTCATCGGCTGCACGTTTGTTGAGAAACGCCAAATCGTCCGCGCAATTTTCAAGCACATATTTTACAATGTATTTCAGGCAATTTTCCGCCAAATCCATGTTGTCGTGAATGTCAGCAAAAGCGATTTCTGGTTCAATCATCCAAAATTCGGCAAGATGGCGAGTCGTGTTGGAATTTTCTGCACGGAAAGTCGGTCCGAAAGTGTAAACTTGCGAAAGCGCCAAAGCAGCCAGTTCGGCTTCCAGTTGTCCCGAAACGGTTAAATGCGTTTCCTTCCCGAAGAAATCTTTTTTGAAATCAATTTCCCCGTTTTGGGTTTTTGGGATACTTTCCAAATCAAAAGACGTCACCTGAAACATTTCGCCCGCGCCTTCTGCATCAGAGCCGGTAATTATTGGTGAATGGATGTAGTAAAAACCGTTGTCGTTGAAATATTTATGGATGGCAAAAGCCAGCGTATGTCGCACACGAAGCACCGCACCAAAGGTGTTTGTTCGTGGGCGCAAATGGGCAATTTCGCGCAGAAATTCAAGTGAGTGTTTTTTGGGCTGAAGCGGATATTTTTCAGCATCAGCAAGGCCGAGAATTTCTATTTTTTCAGCTTGAATTTCTACTTTCTGACCGCTTCCCTGTGATTCTGCCAACTTCCCGGACGCTGAAATAGCTGCACCTGTGGTGATTTGTTTCAGTAATTCTTCACCAAACTTTTCGGTATCGGCTACCACCTGGATGTTGTGAATTGTTGAGCCGTCATTCAACGCAATAAAGGAAACATTCTTGCTGCCACGATGGGTGCGCACCCAACCCTTAGCACAAATTTCATTGCCTGTTTCGGTCGATTGAAGCAAGGTTTTTATTTTGGTTCTTTTCATTCTAAATTCAAAAGGAGGCAAATTTAACCTTTTATCCCTTTTTTCAGGTAATTTATCAACATCAAATATATCCTGGAGGAAACTGCGGAAACATTTTACATGAAATTCGTTTCCTTGGTTTTTTATTGCTACCTTTGTCACCGTAATGGATGATAAATTCATGCCAATACTGGAAAAAGTACACGAGCTGTTTATGCGCTGTGGAATAAAAAGCGTGACGATGGATGATGTAGCACGTGAGCTGAAAATCTCAAAGAAAACAGTTTACAAATATGTGAAAGACAAGCCCGAATTGGTAGCGAAAGTGATGACGGGTATATGCTTGGAAGAGCAAGCAGTAACGACCAAAATTGCCGAAGAAAACAGCAACGCAATTGACGAGTTGATTGAAATTAGTAAGCACGTGAGCCAGCGACTGCAGCAGATACATCCTTCCGTTCATTACGATTTGGAAAAATACTATCCGAAAGCTTGGGAGGTGTTTGTCAAGCACAAAACAGAATACATTTATTCGTGTGTAACACAAAACCTCGAAAAGGGCGTGAAGCAGGATCTGTACCGAAAAAACATTAATATTCCTGTGATAGCCAAACTTTACATTTCGAAGATTGACATGGTGTTCGATCCCGAAATTTTCCCTGTCACGCAGTTCACGTTTCCTGAAGTACATGCCGAGCACATGCGTTACCACATCCGCGGCATCGCGAGCGAAAAAGGCGTTAAATATTTAACTGAAAAAGTGAAAAAAGAAAACCTGAGTTTTTATTAATGAAACGAATTTGGTTCACATATTTGGTGTCAATTTTTCTGGTTAACGGAATAGCTCAGGATTCCACTTCTGCATTTTCTTTTTCGCTAAAGGAAGCACTGGATTATGCTGTGAAAAACAGCTATCAGTCCCAAACCGCTGCGTTGGATATAGAGGTGTCTGAACAAACGGTTAAAAGTGTTACGGCTATAGGTTATCCGCAAATTAACGCAACAGGTAGTTTTCAGAATTACATTGACTTACCCATTTTTGTGGTTCCTTCGGATGCTTTCGGTTTTCCCGATTGGTTTAACGAATGGATCAATTCTGTTTCGCAAAGCACACAAACTTATCCCAATATTCCTGCGGGCAATGGCAGCGAATTTCAAGAATTGCAGTTCGGCTCGAAATATAACAGCTCTGGGTCTATTACAGTTAATCAATTGATTTTTGATGGTTCGTATTTCATTGGCTTAAAAGCAGCGAAAATTTTTGTGGAAGTAACGCAACATTCGTTGACCAAAACAGAAACCGAAGTGAAAATGCTGGTGACCCAATCATATTATACGGCTTTGGTTTCGGAGGAAAATATCAATATTCTTTCGGAAAACAATAAAACACTCGAAAAGACATTGGCGGAGACCAAAGCGATGTACGAAGCAGGTTTCGTGGAAGAAATGGATGTGGAACAACTGAAATTAATGCTCGCCAACGTAGAAAATTCATTTAAAACAGCGCAGCAGCAATCGGAGATTTCGCGCAGTTTGCTCAAGTTTCAAATGGGGTTGGATATCGCTCAAAAAATTGAATTAAAAGACGACATCAGCTCATTGTTGGGCGCTACTGAAGTTGCTTTAGTTACCCAAGATTTCAAAATAGAAAACCACATTGATTTCAAACTTGTAGCAACCAATGAAACGTTAATGGAACTCAATACGAAAGCGGAAAAAATGAAATACATTCCCCGCCTTTCTGGATTTTTTAATCATCAACAAAACTCCTATCGCAATGAGTTTGATTTTTTCTCTGGCGGAAAATGGTACCCCACTACGCTTTGGGGAATTAACCTGTCAGTGCCGCTGTTTGGCGGTTTTGGAAGACAGGCAAATTTGCAAAAAGCCAAACTGGAATTGGAAAAAGCGCAAATTCAAAAGGAAATGGTTGAGCAGAATTTGAAGTTGCAAGAGCAGGTTTCTCGAGCTGAGTACAATACTGCAATGGATGTTTACAAAAACCAAAAAGAGAACTTGGCTTTGGCCGATAAAATCCGAAATAAAACGGCTATCAAATTCCGTGAAGGCGTTGCAAGCAGTATGGAATTAACTCAGGCCGAAAACCAATACTTGACAACACAAGGCAACTACATCCAATCGGTTTTTCAATTGCTGAATGCGAAAACGAAATTGGATAAAGCACTAAACAATATTTGACATGAGACATTTTGCACTTTTATTACTTGCGCTCTTTTTGCTTTCGTGTGGAAGCAAAGGAAAATACGACAAGCCCATCGAAAAACTTACTTTTCAAAAGGATTCGATACTAAACATTTATGATAATATTCAGGATGAATTAGGCGAGATTGAAGTTGCACTTTCTGAATTGAAGTTCAAAGAATTTAATGAGCAGATAGATTCTCTGACAAAATTGATGGAAGCTGAAAAGGATACTGCCAAAGCAAGAAAGCTAAAAGACGAGAAAGAAACGCATGAAGATAAGCTGAATAAGCTCAAATTGGAAACATACAATGCACAACGCGATTGGCTGAAATCAAATGGTGAAAAAATCAATGAGAAAGTAGGTGAAATTGATGAAGATATTGCTGATGTTGAAGGAAAAATCAAGCGTATCCCACTGGTTTCTGTTGAGCAATTGCAACTTAAAAAATTTGAGCATTTCTTTGAAGTGCACGGTTCAGTTACAACTGACAAAAACGCTACCATAACGGCTGAAATTCCAGGTAAAATCAAAAATATCTTGGTAGAAGTGGGGCAAAAAGTAAATGTAGGGCAAACGCTGGTCATTCTCGACACTGAAATCATCCAGAAAAACATTGACGAAGTAAAAACTGCCTATGATTTGGTAAAAACCCTTTTCGAAAAGCAGGAAAAATTGTGGCAGCAAAAAATCGGCTCGGAAATGCAGTACCTCGAAGCCAAAAACCGCAAGGAATCACTCGATCAAAAGTTAGAAACGCTCAATGCTCAACTTGATAAGGCACTCATCAAGGCACCATTTTCAGGGATAATTGACGAGATTTTCCCTAAAGAAGGAGAAATGGCGAACCCAATGTTTCCTGTGTTGCGCATGGTCAACCTTGATCGCGTTTACATCGTGTCTGATGTGTCAGAAGATTATCTTGGTAAAGTGAAAGTAGGCTCTTTTGTTCGGGCTGAATTTCCTTCGTTGGAAACTTCCTTCAAAGCAAAAATCAATCGAATCGGTTCTTACATCAATGCAAAAAACCGCACTTTCAAAGTATATGTGGACTTGAACAACAAAGACAACATTTTGAAACCCAACCTTTTGTCTGTGCTTAACATCAGGGACTTTGAGCAGGACTCGGCAGTGGTAGTGCCGTCCAACATCATCCAGCAGGATGCCAGTGGTGCGGACTTTCTTTTCATCATTGAAAAAAATAGCGAAACTCTGAAAGCCAAAAAAATTGTGGTGAAAACAGGCAAATTATACAAAGGGGAAACGATGATAAAAAATGGGCTGAAAGGCGATGAAGAAATTATCATCAAAGGGGCAAGAAGCATTAAGGGCGGGCAAGAAATCAAAATCTGACAGTGGAAAAGATAAAAGACCGTTGGCTACAAATCCGAGAATTCGGCTTATCATCCCTTTCGGTAGATAACCGAACTACCGTTTTTGTCATCACCGCTATCATTATTATTATGGGCACGATGGCG
>NVWW01000085.1 GCA_002746335.1 Flavobacteriales bacterium
GGTTGAATAATTCTGGCTTTTCGATGATTTTCATAAAAATATCCTGTAAAAAATCTTGTGCTTTTTCTTCTGAACTGCCCAACATTCGGTAGAAATAATACAAGATGCGCTTCGAGTACCGCTCATACAATTCGTTGAATGAACCGTTGTCACCCGCACAGATTTTTATCATTAGCTTTTCGTCAGAAATTGCTTGATATGGTTGGCTCATARCTTGGGCATTGCGAGCGGATTACTTRAACATTGCTTTCAYAGCATACACGTATGGGCGGAAAACGTTCAATGTGCGGTAGAATTATYSGCAGTATGTTAAAGTTTGTTAATGACAAACGACTCYGATGAATTCGGGATAAGTTTGAATTACAAGCGGAATTAATTCCGATAGTGAAGTTTCATTGGGGCAAGCCTATCGGGATATTCATAATAATCAGTAATTTTGAATCATTGCTGAAAAAAAACCTTTATGCGCACTTCTTTTTTGTTTTTATTTCTTGTGTTTTCGGCTGCAATCATGGCTCAGCAAGACATMCACACTTTCCAATCCAACAAAGTGCGRATGGCTTAYTATGGYGARCGGCTCGAAACCGACAGCCCMGARATGAATGTCATCACATTGAATTTGCGGGATTCTACTGTTTCGGTACAAAGCGGGTTGAGTAACATCAGTGATTTTTTGAATTATCAAACTGAATTTCAGATTATAGCCAACCTTTCGATCAACCCCAGTCATCGCATTTTCGTGACTGATGGCGATTACGTTTTTTCTTTCAACTACATGCGGCAATTAGTGCAAATTACCACCCGAACTATCAGCCCTATGCAGCATTTCGTTCGGTTGGAACAGATGGTTTATTAGACAGTAGCCGTTTCAACAACATTTTTTCAAAATATTTCGTTTTCATCCCTTAAATCGGCCTGTTTATTTGATTAGTTTTGGCCGTAAAATTTCATGTAAATGTTGCGCGTCTCAGCCATATTATTCTTCTTTATATACATAAGTATAGCGTTCACTCAGCCCGTGCAGGAATATGTGGATTACTGGGATGTCGAGCACAAGCAAAAGCGCAGCGAAGGCAAATACAAATTTGGATTTGAAGATGGGCTGTGGAAGTTCTGGTACCCATCGGGGCAGTTGAAGGAAGTTTCCCACTACGAATTGGGGCAACTCAAAGACAAAACCGCAATATGGTATGAGAACGGAAAGAAAAAGCAAGAAGGTTGGTTCAAGCGCGATTTGCAGGACAGCACCTATGTTGAATGGCATGAAAACGGGAATACCAAACGAACGGGATATTTCAACAAAGGAATTCAGGACAGCATTTGGACAGATTTTTATTATAATGGGGAAAAGGCGTACGAACAGAAATTTGATAACGGGAAAATCATTCTACTCAATTCCTGGGATACTGCTGGCGTGCAAACAGTGAAAAAAGGCACAGGGATTTTCCGCAAGGTTTTTGAAAATGGCAAAAAAGAAGTAGAAAGCCAATATGCAAACGGGCAAAAGAACGGTCCAAGCAGCAAATGGTATGCCAATGGACAATTACAAGAAAAAGGCAAATACAAAAACAACAAGCGAGATAGCGTTTGGAATTTCTGGCTCAAAAACGGCAAAAAAGAAAAAACTGTCGGTTACAGTAACGGAATATTGCATGGCAAATACACCAAATATTATCCCGATGGAAGAATAAATATTGTTGGTCTGCATGTTAGCAGGATGAAGCAAGGTGTATGGATTTGGTATTATCCAAACGGCAACAAAGACATGGAAGGTGAATTTATGAAAGACAAGCAGCATGGCCTGTGGAAATATTATTACCAAGGTGGCAAGAAAGAATCTGAGGGACACTACAAAAAAGATAAAAGAGAAGGCAAATGGACCTATTGGTATATTGACGGTAGCAAGCGCAAGGAAGGAAATCATAAAAATGATTTGAAAGATGATCTGTGGACAACTTGGTTTGAAAATGGGCAAAAATTGCATGAAGGTCCTTACAAAGAGGGCAAGGAAGAAGGACTTTGGCAGGCGTGGTATGAAAACGGCCAATTGCAAGATAAAGGCAATTACTCTGCTGGAAAAATGGACGGAAAATGGGAGGGTTGGTTCGTCAACGGCCAAACAAACTACGAAGGAACACTGAAAAATGAACTACGTCAAGGTCAATGGACCTTTTGGTTTTTCGATGGCAAGCTACGCGAAAAAGGCAGCTACAAAGCAGGCCAGAAAGACGGACACTGGGAATTTTATATTAACACCGGCACAAAAGACAGCGAAGGAAATTACATCGAAGGCAAACAAACCGATACCTGGACCTATTATTTCGAAACAGGCCAAAAAGCCCGAGAAATCAGTTACATCGAAGGCAAGTTAGACGGCAAAAGCAGGGCATGGTTTCAGGGGGGTCAACTACAAAGCGAAATCAATTACAAACAAGGTATCAAGCAAGGCAAATATGTTATTTACGACAAGCAAGGTAATTTGCAAATGAAGAAAAGTTACAAAATGGGGCAGGTAGTGAAGGAATTTAAAGAAAAATAGATTGGGTTGTCAAAATAATCGTACATTTGCATCAGAAACAGGAAGGACGGGAAAGAGGGGAACAACTCCCCTCTTTTTTGTTGTAACAAGAGAAGTTTCCGCGACTACGGCAAAACCAACGAATAACTTAATAACTCAATCACTTAAACATGAATAGCGTAGAACTCATCGAATCGTTCACTGAATTCAAGGAATTCAAGAACATTGACCGCGAAACCATGATGAACATCCTCGAAGATGTATTTCGTGGCGTGCTCAAGAAACAATACGGTGAAAACGACAATTATGATGTCATCATCAATGTGGATAAAGGCGACCTCGAACTTTGGCGATACCGGGAAATCGTAGCCGATGGCGAAGTAGAAGACCCTGAAATTCATATCGCCCTTTCTGAGGCGCAGCAAATCGAGCCCGATTTTGAGGTAGGTGAGGAGTTTTCAGAGCAGGTGAAATTGGAGGACTTCGGCAGAAGGGCGGTACTAGCGCTGCGACAAAACCTTGTGTCAAAAATCACTGAACTCGAAAAAGACAGTATCTATCAAAAATACAAAGACCGCGTGGGCGACATTATTACGGGTGAGGTTTACCAAATCTGGAAAAAAGAAATTCTCGTACTTGATGACGACAGTAATGAGCTTATTTTGCCCAAAAGCGAGCAAATCCCCACTGATTTCTTCAAAAAAGGAGATACTGTGAGAGCGGTGGTTACCAAAGTGGACATGCGTAACAACACTCCGGTCATCATCCTTTCCCGCACCTCCACTATTTTCCTCGAACGCTTATTCGAAATGGAAGTGCCTGAAGTGTTTGACGGCCTCATCACTATCAAAAAAATAGTGCGCGAACCGGGCGAAAGGGCAAAAGTGGCTGTGGAATCATACGATGACCGCATAGATCCGGTAGGAGCCTGCGTGGGCATGAAGGGTTCACGTATCCATGGTATTGTGCGCGAACTGAAAAATGAAAACATTGATGTAATTAACTTCACTAACAACCTCCAATTGTTCATTCAGCGCTCACTCAGCCCTGCGAAGATTTCGAACATGAATATTGATGATGAAAACAAAAAAGTGGACGTGTACCTCAAACCCGATCAGGTTTCGCTGGCGATCGGCAAGGGTGGGCACAATATCAAATTGGCGGGCAAATTGACAGGCTATGAAATTGATGTTTACAGAGAAGCCACTGATGAAGTGGAAGACGTTGATTTGGAAGAATTTGCTGATGAAATTGACCACTGGATTATTGATGAATTGAAATCAATCGGCTGCGATACGGCACGTAGCGTGCTTGAGTTGCCAAAAGAGGATTTGGTGAAAAGAACCGATTTAGAAGAAGAAACCGTTGAGGAAATTCAAGCTATCCTCAAATCGGAATTTGAATAAACTTTAATTTTTGAAGTCAAACAAATTGCATTTATGCCAGAGCAGGTAGCAACAAAGCGGTTAAATAAAGTAGCACGTGAGTTCAACGTAGCCATAACTACTATAGTTGAATTTCTTTCGGAGAAAGGGTATGAAATAGATGCCAAGCCAAACGCTAAAATTGACCCCGATATTTACGGTGTGTTGCTTGGTGAATTCCAGTCTGATAAAAATGTGAAAGAAGAAGCGCGGCTGGCTGGTTTGCACAAAGAAGAAAAGCAAACCATTACGCTCGATGAATCAGTCAAGCCAGATGGCCGAGGCAAAAAGCAGCAAGAAGATATACTCATAAAAAAYATTGARAACGTTTCCTCTGGYATTGACGATATTATCAGRCCAAAAGTTGAAGAWAAAAGGTTAAAAGTACTTGGCAAGATAGAGCTCGAAAAACCTAYCAAAAAACCTGAAGTCAAGCCRGCAGAAGAAGCAATYAAAGAAGATAAGAAAGAAGATAAGAAGGAWGAAGAGGTWATAAAAGCAAAGGCTGAAAAACTGGAAGGYCCTAAAGTGGTTGATAAAATTGAYCTGCCTAAAAAGAAAGAAAAGAAGCCTGTTGCTTCGTCAGCCGACAAGCAAGACATYGAGGACTCTAAAAAGAAGAAGAGAAGGCGCATTAAAAAAGGTATTGATCGCGTTGACCCTTCTTCATCTAAGTATGGTGCTGCCAGGCCCTCCCGCAAAAAGCCCAAAAAACAACCGAAAACAGCAGTTTCTGAAGAAGAAGTGCAGAAAGAAGTGCGCGAAACACTTGCCCGACTTGGAGGCGCTGGAAAATCCAAAGCGTCAAAATACCGAAGGGAAAARCGYCARGCTGTCCGTGATGCAACAGATGAAGAATTAAAGCAATTAGAAGAAGAGAAAAGCGTATTAAAAGTTACCGAATTTGTAACAGCAAACGAGCTTGCTACAATGATGGAAGTTTCTGTAAACGAAATCATTTCGGCATGCATGTCCTTAGGCATGTTCGTTTCCATCAACCAGCGGCTTGATGCCGAAACACTCAGCATCGTTGCAGAAGAATTTGGGTTCAAAGTTGAACTTACTTCAGCAGAGGTTCAGGAAGCAATTATTGAAGACGAAGAAGAGAGCGAAGAAAACCTCGATTTGCGCTCGCCAATCGTTACCGTAATGGGCCATGTTGATCATGGAAAAACATTGTTGCTCGATTTCATCAGAGAATCAAAAGTGGTGGAAAGCGAAGCGGGAGGAATTACGCAACACATTGGTGCATACAGTGTTACTGGTGAAAGCGGTCGAAAAATCACTTTTCTTGACACGCCAGGCCACGAAGCGTTTACAGCTATGCGTGCTCGTGGAGCGCAAATTACCGATGTAGCTATTATCGTTATAGCAGCCGATGACAGTATCATGCCCCAAACCGTAGAAGCGATCAACCACGCGCAAGCGGCAGGCGTACCCATGGTTTTTGCCATCAATAAGATTGACAAAGAAGGCGCCAATCCGGAGAAAATAAAGGAAGGACTGTCTAGTATGAACATCTTGGTGGAGGACTGGGGAGGAAAATACCAAAGTCAGGAAGTGTCGGCCAAAAAAGGGACCGGCATTGAAGAATTACTCGAAAAAGTGCTGCTCGAAGCTGAGCTGCTCGAATTAAAAGCCAACCCGAATAAAAATGCTGTAGGTACAGTTGTCGAAGCTACGCTTGACAAGGGGCGGGGCTATGTGACGACATTATTGGTGCAAAGTGGCACGCTGAAGGCAGGCGGTATGTTGCTGGCCGGTGCTTTTTCAGGAAAAGTGAAGGCCATGCACAACGACCTCGGCTTTCCTATAAAAGAAGCCGGTCCATCCGCTCCCGTATCTGTTCTCGGACTTAATGGCGCACCAAATGCAGGTGATAAGTTCAATGTGTTGGATGACGAAAGAGAAGCCAAAGCCATTGCCACTAAACGATTGCAGCTTCAACGTGAGCAAAGTATCAGAACACAAAAGCACATTACTTTGGATGAAATTGGCAGGAGGCTGGCTATTGGCGATTTTCAGGAGTTGAACATTATCGTAAAAGGCGATGTTGATGGTTCGGTAGAAGCGCTTTCAGACTCGCTGATGAAACTATCTACGGAAAAAATACAGGTGAATGTGATTCACAAATCAGTGGGGCAAATTTCTGAGTCGGATGTGCTGCTCGCCAGTGCGTCCGATGCCATCATAGCTGGTTTTCAGGTGAGACCTTCATCTGCTGCTCGCAAGGTGGCTGAAAAAGAAGAAATTGACATCCGTCTTTATTCGGTGATTTATGATGCCATCGAAGAAGTGAAGGCAGCTATGGAAGGTATGCTTGCGCCCAAAGTGGAAGAAAAAATCGTGTGTAATGTTGAAATCCGTGAGATTTTCAAAATATCAAAAGTTGGTACGATTGCCGGCTGCTATGTGCAGGATGGCAAAATAACCCGTAACACCAATGTGCGCACCATCCGTGAAGGCATTGTTGTTTACACAGGAGAATTGGGTTCACTGAAACGCTTTAAAGACGATGTAAAAGAAGTGGCTGCAGGTTATGAGTGCGGTCTCAATATCAAGAACTTCAACGACATTAAGGTAGGCGACATCATTGAGGGCTACGAAGAGGTGGAAATAAAACAAACATTGTAGAATATGAAATGAGAAATGTAAAGCTTGAAAAAGTATTCATATTTCTGATTTCATATTTTTTAATCCAGCTCCTCTAACTCAATCTCATCAGTAATAATAAAGGAATGGGGAAAGTGCTTTTGAATTTCGTTGTGGAATTTCAACGCTTCTAATTTTGTGCGAAAAGTGCCCGCCCGCACTTTGAAATTTGGTGAATCAAAATCGAGTCGGGCGGTTGTTTTCGGATAACGCCTCAAAAATTCTGTCTTTACCTTTTGCGCTTCCTTTTTACTGCCCACTCCGCTCGATGAAAAAATCTGGATGCGGTAACCCTTCACCGTTCCTATTGAATCATTGATGTAAACGTGTTTTTCGAGTAATTTATTCAATCGAAAATCCTGCACGATTTTCACATTGCCTGGCTTGGAGGTATCTTTTTTTGTGGTATCTGGCTGCTTTGCAACGGCTTTAGCAATTGCATTATTTGAAGGGTATGTCTTCCACGCCTCATCACCTTTTTTCTGTGCATAAACTGCTCCAAAAAAAAGCAGTGCAAAAACTATATGCATCACATTTTTCATCTTTCAAAAACAAAACTATGGTTTAAATTATTGCATGACCGAAAAACCGGGAGGTTGTTATTAACAAGAACTCATCTGCAAAATTTGGTATGTACGTGTATTCCTACAACATTTGTGTATGACGCAGGCAGTTCAAAGAAATCTGTGTAAACACTCTACCGAAGAAGTTCATCAACTATTGGTTTGGAGGCTCGCTTTCGAGCTGCGTCAGCTGCTTTTGTTAGGCAAAGTATTAAAGATTTTTTCTTTTAATAGCCTCGATAATCTTTTGGCTTCATCATAATGCAAGTGGCTTCCATCGTAGCTCACGAAATCAGCATAATCAAAAGAAAGCCAAATGCCGCCATTCAGTTCAAAACGTTCACTAAATTTATCCGTATCAAAGCCACTCAGTTTATCCTCCAAAATTACCATTGCCCTAGTAGTTGGTGGGCGAAATGCATAAACTTTTATACCTTTTTCGTTCCAACTTTTTACCCTGGTTAGAAGATTGGAAACACTCTGGTCAGTTACTTTATTATCCATAAATTCTTTCCTGTAATTTTCCAAAGCACTGTTCGAATCGGCAGGCAGGATATATGAAGCCACCCATCCATCTTCGTGAAATTCTTCAAAAGACTGAAATGCAGGGTGTTTGTCAAATAAAGCATAAAATATTTCTGCCGTGGTCATTCGATCGAAAAAAGCAAGATACTCCTCAAGGTACATTCTTTGATATACCGTGAAAGCACTACGATTTTTTTCTTGTATGTAATGCTCATTGGCGATTGCTTTCGGAGTTAGAGAATGAGGTGTAATGCCTAAGATTATGTGAGGGTCATTATTCAGGTCAAGTCGTTCCACAATAAAATCAAATAATTGGTCATCCATACCGGCCGAACTATAACCTAAATTAACGGCAAAATAGTTGGGATATCCCTTAGTTAATTCAGATGGCGAAACTCCTCTATAGATGCGAGAATCGCCAAACACGACAATATTGTGTTTTTTCTTGCTGTGTGTTTTGAATGTCCAGAAGTGATTTCCTTTTGTCGTAGAAGAGGAAGGTTGCGGTTTTATCCATCCAATAAAACAGATAAGTATGCCGGATACAACCATAAAAAGGGTTATTTTTTGTTTTGGTGCCATGGATTAAAACTGAAAGTAAATAAATGCTGCTTCTGGGCCTCTTAAAAACAGGCACATGACCAAAGCAATACTTGTCATCAATACATCTATATTGTTTTTCGTGTACAATCGTTGTAACTTCAAATGCTTTTTTCGCTGGTAAATCGAAAATTCAATCGTTATACCTAAAAGTAGAAAAACGATGGAGTTAAAATAGAAGTTGAAGAAGTCAAAGCTCATATTAAATGAAAGAATTTTTTTTATTATTAAATGGGCTTGTTCTATGTCATCAGCACGAAAGTAGGTCCACGCAACCAAAACCTGTAGAAACACTAAGGTCATCCCGATGATTTTTCCATATCTGATTTTTTCAACTTTTTGAGGCCACCTTGTGACTCTTTCAAGGGCTAAAAACAATGCGTGCAATGCACCCCAAATAATGAAAGTATAGTTTGCTCCATGCCATAATCCCGAAACGCACATCGTGATAAACATGAAAATAATTCCCCATAAAAAACCTTTTCTTGACCCTCCGAGGGCTATGTATACGTAATCTTTAAACCATGTGGATAGTGAAATGTGCCAACGGCTCCAAAAGTCTCTGATGCTGGTGGCATGATAGGGATGGTTAAAATTCATTTTGAAATGATAGCCCATATATTTAGCAATCCCTCTTGCAATTAAGCTATAGCCGGAAAAATCACAATAAATCTGAAATGCAAATCCCAAAACAACACAAAACCAAAAAAAGGAACCATCAAACACGCTTTTATTTTGAAATGCACTATCAACCATAAATCCAATGTTGTCTGCAACAACCATTTTTTGAAAGAGGCCAAAAACAATCAGCTTGATAGCATGCCATTTTTGAATCGTTGTTGAATCAGGGATTTTACTTAGTTGTGTCAGAAAATCCCTAGCTCTTACAATAGGCCCGGCAACTAACTGAGGAAACATCGCTAAATAACTAAATAAGTGAAATATGTTTTTGACAGGTTGAATCTTTCCCTTATAGACATCAATAGTATAACTCATAGATTGAAAGGTATAGAAACTTATTCCTACCGGAAGGATTAAAGCGAACGCAGGAATGTTATCCTTTAGAGAGAGTGTTACATTAAATAATAGAAGAAAACTTTCGATCATGTCGGCATAAAACACACTGTATTTAAACACGCTCAAGCTGCCAATATTTCCAAGCAAAGAAAGAAGCAGAAGCAGCTTTTTTAATTGTGGCGCTTTGGTCATATACCATCCACACACGTAGTCCAGCAATCCGGAACCAATGATCAGAAATAAAAAGCGCCAGTCCCACCATCCATAAAAGATAAACGACATGGACGTCAGAAAGAGCCATCTTGAGTTATTTTTTCTTTTAAGAAATGGCCAGAAGGCGAAGAATAGAATTGCAAAAAGCAAGAAAGGAATAGAGTTGAATAACATATAGGTATCAAAAAAATCTTAAACGTTCAAATCGTTACATTTTGTTTAACGTATGTATCAACGGCATGCCGTTGATACACCTTATAAAAGTACCTGCCTAAAGTACTGAAAATCTGTATATTTTCAACAGGATAATGCAGCTCCTGAAACTTCTTGTGGCTAATGTGAGTATAAATTTTGTGGGCATTCAATGCATTAGCATCCAGTCCAAAATAAAGCCTCTGAAAGCAGCTTAAATTGTGTTAGTTTTATGAAAAATATCGGTTGTGCATTGGTCGTAGTGTTATCGCCAGTTTAGCCATTGGCTATGCTCATTCCACTATAGTATGTGAGTTGTTTATTTACCTGCCCTGTGCCGATATGTTTCCTTGTATAACCTGCCAATTGGGACATTGAACAGTGGCCAATGTTATTACATTTGCAGCTAAAAGCAAGTTGATTTGAAGGAACTCAAGAAATACCTTTTATTGATACACGGTGGTGTGGGTACCATTCTCAAAGAAAACATGACCTCGGCAAAAGAAGAGGCTTATCTGGAAGCCCTGGAACGGGCTGTGCTGGCCGGTGAGGCAATCCTAAAGGCCAGTGGAACAGCTGTAGAGGCGGTGGAAGCAGCAGTAATGATGATGGAGGATTCACCCTTGTTTAATGCCGGTAAAGGCTCCGTTTTTACGCATGATGGCAAAAACGAGATGGATGCCTCCATTATGGATGGCAATACATTGAACGCAGGGGCTGTATTGGAAGTGAGAAGAATAAAGAATCCTATTTCGGTTGCCAGGCAGGTGATGGAAAACTCAACGCACGTTATGCTGGC
This sequence comes from Flavobacteriales bacterium, assembly GCA_002746335.1. Classification (GTDB taxonomy): domain Bacteria; phylum Bacteroidota; class Bacteroidia; order Flavobacteriales_H. The sequence continues at coordinate 10,504 of NVWW01000085.1, forward strand.
GGGAGAAGGGGCAGAACAATTTGCAAAACAACAAGGGCATAAACCGGTTGACTCGTCTTATTTTTACAATGAAGCACGTTTTCAACAACTGCAACTTGCGAAGCAAAGTGAAGAAATACTCTTAGACCACAGCGGAGAGAATAAAAGTATGGAGGGGAATATGGAGAACGGTGGTAGGAAGCTTGGAACAGTGGGTGCAGTAGCGTTGGATGTCCATGGGAATGTAGCGGCAGCGACCTCCACAGGAGGCATGACCAATAAGCGATTCGGCAGGATAGGAGATACGCCAATAATAGGGGCAGGCACGTATGCGAACAACAATACTTGCGCTGTTTCATGCACGGGTCATGGCGAATATTTCATACGGCATGTAGTGGCTTATGATATATCGGCCTTGATGGAATACAAGCAACTCACATTGCAACAAGCAGCAGATCATGTGGTGCATGAAAAGTTAAAGAACCTACATGGTGAAGGGGGCCTAGTTGCTGTTGATACGAAGGGGAATTACATCATGTCCTTCAATACACCCGGAATGTACAGGGGCATTGCTACTGCACGGAACAAGTGCAAGGTGGAGATCTATAAGTAGTGTCCGGTGCGTTGGATAACCGAATGCGCTTCCGTTCTGATTTTAGGAACAAAAAGTCCCTCAATGGGCGGTTTAGGTGGGCTAATGAACCATTCGCCTTTCGGAATAGATGTAGCTGTGGCCTTGGGAGAGGACATGAACAGTCAGGTTCTCGATTGAGATCGGTTCCCCATCCTCAATATCWGCCACATTGGTGTACTTAATGTCRTCACCTTCCACTATGATTACCAATCCGGAACCGATAGCYTCCATGTGATYTCCTTTGGTAATGAGCAACCCGGTATCTTCTCCCAAGCCAATACCAATACAAACWGGGTTGCTRGCTATTGACTGGCASAGCCGTCCGAACCGGCCTCTTTTTATAAAGTGYGAATCGAAGGTTACATCCTTGATGAATCCCARRCCTCTTGACATCTTCACTTCTCCCTTCAACAAGGCTTCCGTGCTRCTGCCATGATATATCATCGTRTTGGACATAGCCATTGCYCCTGCACTGGTKCCTGCCAACACAAAGYTCTCATCCTGATACTTCTTTAGCAGTATCTTCAGCAGATCTGTTCCCCCGAGAATCGTAGTTAATCGAAGTTGGTTTCCTCCTGTGAACAAAATGCCTTCAGCCTGCTGTACCCTTTCGAGATAATCTTGGTTAAGCGTATCCTCCCTTTCTTTTATGTGCATAACTCCTACATTCTCGTTCCCCAGTCGCCTGAATGCATCTGTGTACTTCTCGCCCGTTTCTTCGGGAATTTGTGAGGCAGTTGTAATGATTTCTATACGATTGGTGCTGCCGGAAAGTTCTCCCAATAGGCGCTTTAAAATGCCCAGTGCATGAAATTTTAAGCTTAAAGCTCCTGAATTTTCTGAATCAGAACCGGCACCTTTGTCAACCGCCCCACCAATGGCAATTAACTTTCCTTTTGGTTTTTTCACATTCATGGTAGACATAACATCAAAGCATTAACTTTGCGAGGTTCTTTTCAAAAGACAAATGTAGCATCTGAACTTATTGATTATACAGATGGGATTGATACTTTTTAACAAAATGCAGATGTACAAGGGTCGGAAATATTTGTCGGCAGTTCTTGTTTGTAAACAACACACGATAAGATGAAAATTATAGATATAAAGGCGTTGAGAGGACCAAACTATTGGTCGAACAGAAGGCACAAACTAATTGTGATGAAACTTGATCTGGAGGAAATGGAAGAAAGGCCTTCGAATAAAGTGGATGGGTTTGCAGAACAATTAGAGAAAATGCTGCCTACTTTATATGAACACCATTGTTCGGAAGGCCATGAGGGCGGTTTTTTTGAAAGGGTTCAGGAAGGAACATGGATGGGCCATATAGCGGAGCATATAGCATTGGAGATACAAACGCTTGCCGGCATGGATTGCGGATTTGGAAGAACAAGAGGAGCAGGGGAACAAGGTGTTTACAATGTGGTGTTCACCTATACGCAGGAGCGTGCAGGAGTGTACGCTGCTAGAGCTGCTGTGCGAATAGTTAAATCGTTGATTGCTGGAAAGCCATATAAACTGGAAGAAGATATTCAGGTGCTTCGCGAAATTAGAGAAGAAGAAAAACTGGGACCAAGTACACTCTCGATTGTAAAAGAGGCAGGCAGAAGGGGTATCCCTTTTATGCGGTTAAATGAATACTCCCTTGTGCAGTTGGGTTATGGTGTAAACCAAAAGCGCATTAGGGCCACTATCAGCAGCCAGACAAGCGGCATTGGTGTTGATCTTGCCGGTGACAAAGAAGACACCAAGTTTCTTCTTAACAGAGCCGGAGTGCCAGTTCCCCAGGGAGAAATTATTAAAACAGAAACACAGTTGTTAAATGAATTAGGGTATGTTGGTTACCCATGTGTTATAAAGCCGGTAGATGGCAACCATGGTAAAGGCGCAACCATTAACATTAAAACGAAAAAAGACGCACTGGTGGCATTTAAGGTGGCACAGAAGCATTCGGGAAGAGTGATCATTGAGCGCTATATCGAAGGTTTTGATTTCAGGCTGCTGGTCATTAATCATCGCCTTATAGCAGCGGCTAAGCGCACGCCTGCACATATAACCGGCAATGGAAAATCCACTATAAGGCAACTAATAGATAAAGTGAATGCAGACCCCAGAAGAGGCTATGGGCACGAAAACATGCTTACTGAGGTCACAGTGGATAAAATGACCTTGCGTATTTTGAGGACAAAGGGGCTCACGCTTAACTCGGTAYTGCCAAACAGAAAAAAACTATACCTCAAAACCACAGCAAATCTTAGYACGGGWGGYACTTCAACCGATGTAACGGACTCAGTTCATCCCTACAACACTTTTATGGCTGAGCGTATTTCAAGGATAATCGGCTTGGATATATGTGGTATAGATATTATGGCGCCCGATCTTAGTAGGCCTATTAACGAGAATGGCGGTGCAGTACTGGAAGTAAATGCTGCGCCCGGTTTCAGAATGCATCTTGACCCAACGGTAGGTTTGCCAAGAAACGTAGCTGAGCCCGTTATTGACATGCTATATCCAACCGGAAGTCCGGCCAGAATACCTATTGTAGCGGTTACGGGAACCAACGGAAAAACCACTACCACCCGGCTGATTGCCCACATCATGAAAGGTGTGGGGTATCATGTTGGGTACACTACATCAGATGGGATATATGTGCAAAACAGGATGCTGCAAAAGGGTGACTGCACCGGGCCAAAAAGTGCCAAGTTCGTACTGAGAGACCCTACCGTAGATTTTGCGGTATTGGAAACCGCAAGGGGCGGTATTCTAAGGGAGGGGCTTGGGTTCGGCCATTGCGATATTGGCATAGTCACCAACATTACTTCTGACCATTTAGGGCTAAAGGGAATCCAAACGCTAGAGCAATTGGCAAGAGTGAAATCAGTGGTGGTTGAAAATGTGAGCAAGGATGGATACTCCGTTTTAAATGCCGATGATGACTATATCTTCAATATGATAGACGACATCAAATCCAACATAGCCTTATTCAGCATGAATGAGAAGAATAAGCGCATTGTTGACCACTGCAAGGCAGGTGGCATTGCTGCTGTTTACGAGAATGGCTACATCACCATTAATAAAGGTGGCTGGAAAATACGAATTGAAAAGGTGATGAACATTCCACTCACTTTTTCGGGCAGGGCTATATTCATGATCCAGAACGTTTTGCCCGCTGCATTAACTGCGTTTTTGCGAAATGTTAAGCTTGAAGATATTCGCCTGGCACTGCAAACCTTTACTCCATCGCCTGCTCAAACTCCGGGCAGAATGAACTTATTCCAGTTCAAGGATTTCTCCGTGTTGTTGGATTATGCACACAACCCTTCCGGCATGATTGCCATCGGCAAGTTTCTTGAGAAAACCAAAGGATATCCCAAGGTTGGTATTGTCTCAGGCACAGGAGACAGAAGAGATGAAGACCTCATTGACCTTGGGGAAGTGAGTGCCAAAATATTTGATGAGATTATTGTTAGGCAGGATGCTCAACTTAGAGGCAGAACACCACAGGAGATTTTTGACTTGCTGATGAAGGGCATTCAGAAAGTTGATAAGAAAAAACCGGTGATTGTTGTTTCCAACGAAAAAAAGGCAATTATCAGTTCCATCCGGGATGCCAAAAAAGGGGCCTTCATTACCGTAATAAGTGATGCTATTCCTGAAGCCATCAAGCTAATAAGGGAGTTGAAAGAAAAGGAAGCTAAAGTGACAGTGCTGAAAGCAGATATTCCTAATCTGAATTAAGCGCTTTGACAGCAAATGTTGGGGTTATATTATTTGGAGTTCTCATTATAATCAACAACTAATCTTAAAGGGAACCTCTAATAATTCATTCGCATCAAAATTTTCATCGTTTTTTAAAGACAAAGAAAATTTTTGAAACACTATCGGGATAATGTAAGAGAATTTGATGCTGTATTTGGAAAACTATGAAAACCCAATAGGATCAAAGATAACAGACAATCTGACTGCGTTATATTTTTTATGAAATAGCTCAGGCTATTCTGAAAAAATATGCCTTGTATCTTATCTGTTATCTTTGTTTTTTGAAAGAAATGAATTATTAGAAGTTCCCTAAAATAGTTTCAATGAAACCCCTTTCAGATATTAGAATACTCGATCTTACCCGCCTGCTTCCAGGTCCACTTTGCACACTTCATTTGGCAGATATGGGCGCAGATGTCATAAAAATTGAAGATACGAAAGCAGGTGATTACGCACGTGCTATTCCCCCATTACAAAAAACAATGTCTGTGTTTTTCCTTGCTGTAAACCGAAATAAACGTTCAGTAAAGATCGATTTAAATCAACAAAAAGGAAAAGAAATATTCCTGGAATTAGCCCGAAAAGCTGATGTGATTGTTGAAAGCTTTCGCCCCGGTGTGATGAAAAAATTGGGCATTGATTACGAAACAATTAAAAAAATCAATCCGAAAATTGTTTACTGCTCTATTACGGGTTATGGACAAACAGGGCCTTACAAAGACAAAGCAGGTCATGATTTAAACTACATTTCTTATGCCGGTCTCTTGAAGGATAAAAATATTCCCAACTTTCAAATCGGGGATATTGTTGGCGGTTCGCTCAATGCGGCAATGGCAATATTAGCCGCGATCATTCAGCAAATAAAAACTGGAGAAGGACAATATTTGGATGTTTCAATGCTGGATGGGATTGTGGCCAATTCAGTAGTGTCTCTTTCACATTTATCAAGCAAGGAATTACTGGGAATTGACACTTCCGGAATGCTAAATGGTGCGCTACATTGTTACAACATATACGAAACCAAAGAAGGTCGCTTTATGGCTTTGGGTGCGCTTGAGTACAAATTCTGGAAACAATTTTGCGATGCGGTTGAAAAGCCGGAGTGGGTCGCGAATCACATATTAATGGGTGATGAATCCGAAAAAATGTTTTCCCAGCTTGAAGAATTGTTCAAAACCAAAACACAGGATGAATGGGTTAGTTATTTTATAAATACGGACTGCTGCATTTCACCTGTTTTGAATTTTGATGAATCTATTCAAAATGAACAGGTTAAGTCAAGAGACTTACTCAAGAAGTTTAAGCATGAAAAAGAAGGTGAAGTGCAACAATTTTCTCCACCGGTAAAATTCAGTAATTTTGATTTTCAGATTGAAAGGCATGCCCCCATTCACGGGGAGCATTCAGAAGAAGTGCTTAAAGAGTCAGGGTTTTCTAAGGAAGAAATTGAGAGTTTCAGAAAAAACAATATTATTTGATGATTAAGATAGTTGAGTGTCCACGGGATGCCATGCAGGGCTTGCCCGATTTTATTCCCACAGATGTCAAGGCAGAATACATCAATGCCATTTTGAAAGTGGGCTTCGACACGGTGGATTTCGGCAGTTTTGTTTCCCAAAAGGCTATCCCCCAGATGCGTGATACGTCCGAAGTACTTGCCAAACTTGATTTGTCTAATACAAAATCAAAATTGCTGTCGATTGTAGGCAATATGCGTGGCGCAACAGATGCTTGCCAATTCGATGAAATCAATTACCTCGGCTTTCCACATTCGGCTTCTCCAACTTTTTTGAAAAGAAACATCAATACTACTATTGAAAAATCAAGAGAAAGAGTGAAAGAAATGTTGGAAATATGTGACCGGTACAACAAAGAATTGGTGGTGTATCTCACAATGGGTTTTGGAAATCCTTACAAAGACGAATGGAATGTTGAAATCATTCGTGATGAAGTGGGTATCTTATATGAAATGGGTGTGAAAATAATCCCGCTTTCCGATACCGTGGGAGTGTCAACCAAAGAAAATATCGTTGCTTTGTTTTCGGCACTGATTCCTGAGTTTTCTGAAATWGAATTAGGCTTTCATTTGCACACTTCTGTTAATAAATGGCACGAACAAGTGGATGCGGCTTTTTCAAATGGATGCAAACGATTTGATACTGTGTTGCTTGGCTTAGGCGGTTGTCCWATGGCCGAAGACGAATTGGTGGGAAATCTGAAAACCGTAAATTTGTTGGACTATTTGTTGGAAAAGGGTGTCAACCCGCAAATTGACAAACAGGCATTTGAAGATGCCTACATCAAAGCATTGCAAACTTTTAAAAAATACATAGCATGAACTATCCAAAAAAAGTAACCGTAGGAGATATCACYGTAAGGGACGGATTTCAGCATGAGGAAAAATTCATCCCAACTGAAGCTAAAYTGTGGCTTGCCGAGCAACTTGTTCTTTGTGGGTTTAAGCAYATTGAATTGACTAATCTGGGTAACCCAAAAGGAATGCCACAGTTTAAAGATGCCGATGAATTGCTCAAAAAGCTACGCTCGAGCAAAAAAGTAAGCCATTTGCTGGATGATGTGATGATTACAACCGTTACTATCCGTGAGAGAGCAATACAACGTGCGATTGAAGCACGGAAAGAGGGGTGGGGGCCGAATAGAATTTTGCTGATGGTTTCCACCAGCGAAACGCATCACCGAAAAAACTCAGGACTGTCATTGGATGAATATTGGGCTATGGCCGAAGAGTGGATTCCAAAAGCAAAAGATGCYGGKATKAAAGTRAACGGYACGGTAAGCACTATTTGGGGTTGCCCCATTGAAGGCCCTACCGAAATGAAAAAAGCCGTTGAGTTTACCCAACGATGGCTGGAAATTGGCGCCAGCGATGTGGARCACGCAGACCACGATGGATCTGCATCTCCTGACCGTGTTTACGATTACTTCTCCATGCTGCTCGACCATGTTCCCAAACCGGAAAAGCACATTGTTCATCTGCACACAACAAGAGGTTGGGGACTTGCCAATGTTTTGGCGGCTTTGCAGGCCGGAATGACTAATTACGAATCAACAATGGGCGGCATAGGTGGACAGCCCGCCAATTTTGTAAGTGGAATTCCTGTTGCCGGCACAGGTGATTATTACTACAAAGACCCCAATATTGTTGGATTGGTTTCCACAGAAGACATGCTGGTGATGATGGACGAAATGGGCATCGAAACCAACATTGATCTTGATAAGGTTCTTGAAACAGGGAGAATGGTAGAGCGTATTGTAGGCAGAACTTTGCGTTCAGAAASCATAAAAACCGGTAGAATTCCTAAAGAACTGAAAGGTGAGCCGAAAGAGGAAAAAGAAACGGTTTTGAATTAAGGGAACCTCTAATAATTCATTCGCATCAAAATTTTCATAGTTTTTTAAAGACAAAGAAAATTTTTGAAACACTATCGGGATAATGTAAGGGAATTTG
>NVWW01000086.1 GCA_002746335.1 Flavobacteriales bacterium
AAACTCGGTTTTCTGAGGGCATTGTGCACCACATCGGCCAATTCACAAAAGGAAATTTCGAAGCAAATGAAACAGTCAATCTTTTCATAAACAAAGAGAGGCGCTTGCTACACTGCCGTTTACACACAGCAGGACATTTGGTAGATGTAGCTATGGTAAACATCGGGCTGGAATTTCAGCCAACAAAGGGCTACCACTTTGCTGACAGTCCTTATGTGGAATACGATGGCAATATCCCTGCCGAAGAGCGTCCACAGATCATTGAAAAATTAGATGCCGAGCTTGGCAAATTAACCACGGAAAACACTGAAGTTTCGGCCAAAGTTTACCTGCAAAAAGAAGAATTGTATGACATCTGTTCTTTCGTGCCCGATTACATCCCGGAAGGGAAGCCGATTCGTGTGGTCAATGTTGCCCATTACAATTGTCTCTGTGGTGGCACGCACGTGAAAAATATTTCGGAAATTAAAACTGTTTCCATCAAAAAAATAAAAGTAAAGGGTGGGAAAACACGAGTGAGTTATACCATCGAATGAATCAATTATATTTGTGGTTTTAAAATTTGTTGGCATGAAAATCAAAATCATTTTTTCTTTATTTTTCATTTCCCTCCTTTTCAATTGTTCTAAAGATGTTGAAACCTGCGTTGATGACATTGAAGAATTGGGAATCAACCAAATCCAATTGCTTGGCAGCCACAACAGCTACCGTATAAAGACATACCAGCCAATTTTTGACTGGGCGGTGACCTTAACCTTTCTCCCTGAAGAGTACAACCCTAGTGAATGGGACTATACCCACATTCCCATTCCCGAGCAATTTAATGATTACCGCATCCGCGGGCTGGAACTCGACATTTACCACGATCCCCAAGGCGGCCGTTTCTACAAGCGAGGAGGAAATTTTGTTGCAGATGAGCCTACCGCATCCGGTATTCCTGAACTGTTGGAGCCGGGATTTAAAATCATCCATATTGCCGATTTCGATTACATGACCCACTACTTCACTTTTAAAAGTGCATTGCAGGCAGTGAAGGCCTGGTCTGAATCACACGCCAACCACATTCCCATCATTATTATGGTTGAACCAAAAACCGAGACGGTAAAAGATGCGGTGGGAGGTATCCCACTCTTTGACACGCTGCTCGTTTCCGGTCTGCCCTTTACGAAAGGCGCATTAGATTCCATTGATATGGAGATAAAAATGGTTTTTGGTGAAGACTTAGATGGCGTGCTTACCCCTGATGATGTAAGGGGAGAATACCGCGAATTAGAACATGCCATCTTGCAAAGAGGTTGGCCCACTTTGGCAGAAACACGCGGAAAGGTCATGTTCGTTACTTGGGGAGTCCCTAAATACCTTGAAGACCACTTTTCTCTGGAGGATAGAGTTATGTTCACTTACTCTTCACCTGGCAACCCTGAATGTGCGTTTGTGAAGCACGATGACCCAACGGAAAATATGGAAACCATACAGGATTTGGTGCAAAAAGGCTATATGGTACGTACCCGTGCCGATGCAGGCACATGGGAAGCCCGCGATGGCGACTACTCCCGAATGGACGATGCCTTTGCCAGCGGTGCGCAAATTATTTCCACAGACTACTATAAGGCAGACTATCGAGCCGATACCAGCGATACATGGACCGATTACCATGTGCAACTACCCCACAACCAAAGTGCAGTTATAAACCCCGTTAATACGGAAGGGTATACAGGTTGCAGGGTTTTTGATTAAAATCAGGCCATCTCCAGAATTGCTTTTGATGCTGTTTCTTTTTCTTTAACAACCTCAATGGTTTCATTAATTGTTTGCGAGATGAATACATCGGGGTTTTGCACAATAGGTGAGCACATCAACTCTCCCCAGTTCACCTTGCCGATGATGTAATTGTGCTGCTTGCTTCGGAAAGATTCTTCTACTGAGACAAAATGCACATCATCCAATACCTTTTTATCATAATAGCGTAAGTAGATTTCTACGAGAAAATCGTTGGTATGCTTGATGTCTAACTGCTGGTGGTACTTTTTATACTCGTATTTGTAATTGTAGGTCAAAGCTGAAATATCAGAAAGCACAGCCGAGCCGGTGGGGAAACTTCCTGCGCCCTTACCCACAAAAAACTGCTGATCGCTGAAAGCCGCTTCCACAATTACCCCATTGTATTCATCCTCCACGTGCCATAATTTATGCTGGTGAGACATCATTTGTGGCAGCACGTATGTACACAGCTTGTTACCAATCTTTTTAGCCGTAGCCATCAGCTTTATTCTCCAGCCTTTCTCGCTGAGGAATTTCATATCGTGTTCGTTCAGTGTCTGGATACCGCAATTGAAAATATTTTCGGGTTGAAGGAATACGCCAAAGGCATGAGCTGTGAGAATCAGCAGCTTGTATTTTGGATCGAAGCCTCCTACATCGAGCGTAGGATCGGTTTCGGCAAATCCAAGGTCCTGTGCCTCTTTTAATGCTTCGTTATAAGCAACACCATCCCTACATACTTTGCTCAATATGTAGTTGGATGAGCCATTGAAGATACCTTCAATGCCACTGAGCAAATCGTTGTCGTAATATTCAGCAAGGTTGCGGATGATAGGAATACTGGCGCAGGCAGCACCTTCGTAAAGCAAAGGCACACCGCATTCGTGTTGTAAGTTGAACAATTCTTCAAAATGTTCAGCCATCATTTTTTTGTTGGCAGTAACCACTCCCTTGCCGTTTTTCATTGCTGCGGTAACAATTTCATAAGCCGCATCGGCATCATCAATCAGTTCTACCACAATATTTATGTTTGGATCGTTGAGGATGTCGTTCTTATCGAACGTGAAATATGCTTCGGGCAGTCGCCTTTCTTTGTTGCGGTCTTTTACGCAAATGCGTTTGATTTCAGCCTTTATGCCTTGTGTTTGGTGCAACACATCATATAAGCCCTGGCCAACGCAGCCAAAACCAAACACACCAAGATTTAGAGTTTGTCTGTTCATCTTTGAATTTTAGTGATAAAATCTTTTAGGAATTGACAGTAAGCAGTTTACAGTTGGTGTTTACCAACTGCATTCTGCTTACTGTCAACTATTAGCTTCTACGCCAAGGCAGGTTTTTGTTGATTGATTTTCTCGAAAGCCTCTTCAAGGTCTGTAATCAAATCATCGGAATTTTCCAAGCCAATAGACAGCCGGACAAGTGAATCCTGCACTCCTGAAGCTCTTCTTTTTTCCGAAGGAACTGAAGCGTGTGTCATTTGTGCACAGTGGCAGATCAGGCTTTTAGTGCCGCCTAAGCTCTCTGCCAGCTTAAAGAGTTCTGTTGAAGAAACCAATTTTGTAGCGCTTTCAAAGGTGTCTTCCTTCAACGTAAATGAAACTACTCCCCCAAACAATCTTTGTTGCTTTTTTGCCAAAAGGTGATTGTGGTGCGTACTCAAGCCTGGATAGTAAATCTTATCCACTTCATCCCTTTTCTGCAACCAGGAAGCGATTTTCAGCGCGGACTCTGATTGTTTTTCTACTCTCAATGGAAGCGTTTGGATTCCCCGAATAGTTAGCCAGCTGTCAAACGGGCCGAGTATTCCACCAGAAGAATTCTGGATGAGCTTGATTTTCTCACCCAGCTCTTCGTCTTTAACCACAACCAAACCGGCAATCACATCAGAATGACCCGAGAGATACTTGGTTGCGCTGTGAATCACGATGTCCGCGCCTAAATCAAGCGGGTTTTGCAAGGCGGGAGAAGCAAAGGTGTTGTCAACTATCAAAAGCGCGTTGTTCGCATGCGCTATTTTTGCAATTTCAGAAATGTCTGAAATTTTCAACGTGGGGTTGGTAGGTGTTTCTAACCACACAAATTTGGTTTTGGGCGTGATGGCATCTACCACGTTGGTCACATCGGTGGTATCCACAAAATTTATCTTTATCCCAAAGCCGGAATAAATTTGGGTGAAAATGCGGTAAGTTCCACCGTAAATGTCATCTACCGCTACCACTTCATCGCCTGCATTGAGCAGCTTAATTACCGCATCAATGGCTGCCAACCCGCTTCCGAAGGCAAAGCCTCTGGTGCCGTTTTCAAGCACAGCAATTAACTCTTCGAGTCCTTGCCTGGTAGGATTATTCGAACGAGAATAATCAAACCCTTTGTTTACTCCGGGTAGTTCCTGCACAAAAGTGCTCGTTTGGTAAATCGGAACCGAAATGGCTCCTGTTTGTTCATCCACCCCTATGGCGTGAATAATTTTTGTTTCCAAGTTCATAATTGAAAAGTTTTCTCCCGAAATAATCGGGAAGGTTAAACATTTCCCCACATGGGGAGTTAATTGAACATGGAAGGCTTGCTTCTTGAGCAGTGACTTGCCGGAAGGGAAATAAAAAAACCTCTTCCGACAAAGTCAGAAGAGGTTTGGAAGTTATCTTGTTTTAGCTTCTTTAAACTCTCGCTGACTCATCTTCATCCCCCGACATTGGGGAAATCAGGAATTCGCACCTTTCCCGACAAGTCGAGAAGGTTGCCAAGGTTTCACAGGGCCAGTCCCTCCACCTTTCTTGATAAGCAGCACTTCCTAAAAGAACATTGGMGCAAAGGTATAGCATTAAAATAATTACTTCCAAACAACARGTGANTTTTTTTTGAAATTGTAGCTAAATCTGTTGTAGAACAATCAAATCGCTATTTTTCTTTCCTTTGCGAAAATTATCATCARCATGCTGAACACTATATTCAAACAAGGCTTGTTCAATGAAAAAGTTGCCCTGATAACAGGTGGCGGCACAGGAATAGGGCTGCGAACTGCAAGAGAGCTTGCACAACTTGGTGCAACCGTCATTCTTGCCGGAAGAAAGCTGGAAAATCTCAACAAAGGGGTTGCTATAATTGAAAAGGAAGGTGGAAAAGCACATACCGTTGTTTGCAACATCCGAGAAGAAGAAAGTGTAAGATCATGCATTGAAAAATCACTGGAGCTTTGCGGAACTATTGATTTTTTAGTGAACAATGCTGGGGGGCAGTTCCCCTCCCCTTCCGAGATGATTCCCCGCAAGGGCTGGAACGCGGTGATTGAAACCAACCTCAGCGGCACGTTCTTTATCACTCAGGAAGTTTTCAATAAAGTGTTTGAAAAAAAAGGCGGAACAGTTGTCAACGTAATTGCAAACATGTGGAAAGGCTTCCCGATGATGTCACATACCGGTGCAGCACGAGCGGGAGTAGACAACCTAACCAAAAGTTTGGCGGTAGAGTGGGCTAAATACGGTGTACGCATCAATGCAGTGGCACCGGGCACTATCCGTTCCAGTGGCTTGGAAACGTATGATCCTGCTTTCAAACAAGTGATAGAAGAATTCGGAAAGAAAAATTATGCGGGCCGCATGGGCACCGAAGAAGAAGTGGCAGCTGCTATTGTCTTTCTGTTGTCTCCTGCTGCAGCGTATATTACCGGGGAAACACTGAAGGCGGACGGAGGAGAATGGCTGTATTCGCATTTGATTGCCCCCGAAGAACACGGTAAGATGGCTGAGTGGAAAGATTAGTTTTCTAACCCTACCATTTTTTCACTCAATTGCCAAAGTTTCTCTGCTAATTCCTTGTTGTGTGAACGTCTTGATGACCGCACCGGTCTGCATTTGGAGAAGTATTTTCCGGTAATGCCCTTTACTTTATCGGAAGAAGCAAGATGAACAGAAGTTTTCGCGCCATTTTCATGCGATGATAAAAATGGGTAAACAATTCGCCAGATAAAGTTGTAGATGCTGCCTTTGGAATTGTTGAGCGCAAGATTGGTGGCAATGCCACCAGGATGCAAGCAATTGGCCGTAACATCCGTTTCTTCCAACCGTTTTGCTAATTCATAAGTGAATAGCACATTGGCCAATTTGGCCTGACTGTAGGCTTTTAACCCATCATATCCATTTTTAAGATTAAGGTCATCAAAATGAATGTTGCCTTGCAGGTGACCCCTAGAAGAAACATTGATGATACGAGCAGATGCTGATGCTTTAATCTTATCCAACAAAAGGTTAGTGAGTAGAAAATAGCCAAGATGGTTGACATGAAACTGCATCTCGATATCGTCTTCCGAATAGGTTAGGTCGGTGTAAAAAACTGCGGCATTGTTGATGAGCACATCAATTTTCTCGTAGCCTGAATTGATTTCTGCTGCAAGTTTTCTAGTGGAAGAGAAGGAGGCCAAATCCCCAATAAGCAAATCCACGTTTTCATTACCTGTTTGCTGCTTGATTTCTTCTTGTGCAGCCTTGCCTCTTTCTTCACTGCGGCACACCATCACCACTTTAGCTCCCATTTCAGCCAAGCCTTTAGCCGTGGCCTTTCCGATGCCTGTGTTAGCCCCGGTGATAATACAGGTTTTGTTTTGCATAAATGTTCTTTTTAGGTCATTCTGAACTTATTTCAGAATCTAATAGATGCTAAAATACATTCAGTATGACAGAATTAATAAACGGGCACTTCTGATTTATTCTCCAAAATTCTTTCAATTTTTTCGATCACTTCATCAGTAAGCAAAGGTACTGCTTCCAACGCTTTCAGATTGTTTTTCAGTTGTTCAACTTTGGTAGCGCCCAAAATCACTGTGCTTACATTAGGGTTTTTCAATACCCATGCTATTGCCAAGCAAGCCATATTTACACCTATTTCTGTGGCAAGTTGTGTGAGTTTTTTTACCTTTTCAATGTGTTCTTCCGTCAATGTTTTTTCTCTGAGCCATTCCATATTTTTCATGTCAAGGCGAGCGCCTTTAGGCGTGCCGTCATTATATTTTCCAGTAAGCACCCCCGAAGCCARTGGCGACCAGATGGTRCTGCCGTAGCCRTAATCCCTGAAGRTTTTGAAATATTCCACTTCGAATCTTTTCCTGTGAAACATGTTGTATTGCGGCTGTTCCATAGTTGGAGGAATGAGGTGATGTTGACGAGCAACGGTGAACGCTTCCTGGATTTCCTGCGCACTCCATTCAGAAGTGCCCCAATACAAAATTTTGCCTTGTTGAAYCAGGTTGTGCATCGCCCAWACGGTTTCTTCAATGGGCGTATCTATGTCCGGGCGGTGGCAGAAATAGAGGTCAAGGTAATCCACCTGCAAACGTTTCAAAGCTTGATTGCAGGCCTCTGTTACATGTTTTCGGCTCAAACCCCATTGGGTAGGCCATTCTCTACCTGTAGTACCCCAAAACACCTTACTCGAAACAATATAAGAATCCCTGCGCCAGTTCATCTTTTTGAGGATGTTGCCCATTACAATTTCAGACTGACCACTGGCATAAACTTCTGCATTGTCGAAAAAATTGATACCATTGTCATAGGCAAGCTTCATGCATTCTTCAGCAGTGTTGTCACCGATTTGATTACCAAACGTCACCCACGAGCCAAAAGAAAGCGCGCTGAYTTTTAATCCTGAGTTGCCTAAYCTTCTGTATTCCATTGTATGGATTTGTGTTTTTTAACTTGGAGTTTCAAAGTTAGTATTTTTCTCTTGCCCCCTTCATCCAGTATCCTTGATCTTACATCCTGCATACAGATTTTTCCCTACTTTTACGATGTGCAACGTTATTACCAAATATTGAGGTTAAAGCAAGGGTTTTCTCTTCCTGAGTTGAAAAAAGCATATAGAAATAGCGCAAAGCATTACCATCCAGATATAAACCACAAACCCAATGCTCACGAAAAATTTATATTGTTAAACGAAGCCTACGAGTATTTTCTCAGCAGAAAAACGGGAAGAACCTACAATCCGAAATCCAAAAAATACCAAAAGACAAAACCGCATAATACACATGCAGAATGGGCTGCGCGTGAGCAACAAAAAACAAGAAAAAGGGCTGACGGATACGCGAAAATGAATTGGGACAAGTTTGAGCAAACACCTATTTACCGCTCAGCTATGGTCGTGTCATTTATTCTCAACTATTGCTATTTAATTAGCGGTGTGCTGATGGCATTAACCCCACCTATTGCTACTGTTATTGACGGCATCATTACTCCACACCGTATTATTACGCTGGTTGCGACAACGATAATTGGTGTCGGATTGGTCGTTATGTTCTGGCCTGATACTATTGGAAAAAAATATTGATGATGAATAGAATTAATATACCTGCTAACACCAAATGGGCAGAAATAGTTGGCTACTCACGGGCTGTACGAATTGGAAATATGATTGAAGTAGCCGGTACCGCTGCCGTAGATGATGATGGCAGTATTGTTGGCGAAACTGCTTACGAACAAACTAAATTCATCCTGCAAAAAATTGAAAAAGCGCTTAACGATGCTCATGCTACGCTTAATGATGTAGTGCGAACACGAATTTTCGTAAAAGACATCTCCCAATGGGAAGCAATCGGCCGGGCTCACGGGGAATTCTTCAAAGGCATTAATCCGGTTACCACGATGGTGGAAGTAAGTGGATTCATTGCGACTGAATTGATGGTTGAAATCGAAGTAACTGCAATTATTTCGTAATTTTACATCGAAATTTCAAAACCAAAAACCATGAAAATCAAGCAATTTTCGATCATCACTTCACTGCTGGTTTTATTTATGCTGAACCAGTGCATTTCACAAACAGTCAATGTTGTGAGGGTYCCCTAYTTGCAAARTCCCACTTCTTCAAGTATCAAAATAAAGTGGCGMACTGATACRACCACAAACAGCCGAGTATATTATGGCATAGACATGGCCAATCTCACCGATTTTWTYGATGACTCSACCTCCACTACYGAACATACTGTACAAATCACGGGGCTTTCTCCATTCACAAAATATTATTATTCGATTGGCACCACTACCGAAACWCTTGCCGGKCCGAGTGTYAATCATCATTTTACCACCTCCCCTACTCCCGGAACCGTACAGCCGATCCGGATTTGGTCCATTGGGGATATGGGCAAAGGCAATACCGAACAGGCCGATGTGCGCGAGGCCTATCTTAATTATACCGGAAACACRCATACCGATGTTWGGCTTTGGCTGGGCGACAACGCCTATCAAGATGGCACAGATCAGGAGTTTCAAGATAAAGTGTTTGACAGCATCAGTGGRTAYGCTACTATCTTTCCYYACATGCCCTTTATGCCYTGCCCCGGMAACCACGATTACCTGAGTGTTGCCCCACCCACCAGCACTACCGATCCACCTAACCATACCGGCCCTTATTATGATATAGTTGATGTGCCCACAAACGGTGAAGCTGGAGGTGTAGCATCAGGCTACGAGTTGTATTATTCTTATGATTACGGAAACATTCATTTTATTTCATTGAATTCAGAATTAAGCTCAGCTCTTCCCGGCGGATACAATTGGACGGGTGCCAATCCCTTTAGCAGTTTCAGTGGCTCACCCATGACTGACTGGCTGGAAAGCGACTTACAGGCCAACGATAAAAAATGGGTGATTGCCTATTGGCACCAGCCGCCCTACACCAAAGGTTCGCACGATTCAGATGATGCTATTGAAATTTACATGAAAGCCATGAAAGAGAATTTCATCCCAATTATAGAACAATATGGCGTTGATTTGGTACTCAATGGTCATAGCCATGTTTACGAACGCTCCTACCTCATCAACGGACATACAGGCAACTCTTCTTCTTTTGATTTTGGTACGATGGTGATTGACGGCTCCAGCGGAAACCTTGCCAATGGCGAGCCCTACATGCGTCCCACTTCAGGCACAAATGCCGGCAAGGGAACTGTTTATGTGGTTTGCGGAAACGCTGCCAGCAAAACCAGCGCTCCTTCGCTTAACTACCCCGCTATGTTCACGGCCCACGGCTGCGACACTTGCGTGGGTTCCTTGGTGATTGATGTACATGCCGACACGCTCACTGCTCGTTACATTACAGGTTGGGGTGCCGTTTTGGACGAGTTTACTATTTTAAAATCCGATCCTGTTTCCGTGCTTGAAAATGCGGTGATAAAAAACGTGAAGATTTACCCCAACCCTTTTAAGAATCAAACCAATATTGAGTTTGCACTGAAGGAAAACACTGATATTGCCATCGAGGTGTTTGACATGGCTGGTAAATTAGTGTATACGGTTTCTCAAGGCAAGCAGCAAACAGGAGATCAAAAATTTGTACTCGATGCTCAAGAAGCAGAGCTAAAAAAAGGCATTTTTATCCTAAAAATCACCAGTGGAAATACAGTGCAGTGTGAAACGGTGGTGAAGGTGGAATAACGGGTTATTATCACTTCACCAAAAAATCGAGCATTTTTTCATCTGCAATGTAGCACTCTAAGCGGTCGTTGATTTGAACTGGCCCAACGCCTTCAGGGGTTCCAGTAAAAATCAGATCCCCTATTTTTAAAGTCATGAATTGGGAAACATAGGCGATAAGCCGGTCAATGGAAAAGAGCATATCTTTTGTGTTTCCAAGTTGTACTGTTTTTCCGTTTACATCCAATCGAAAATTGATGTTACACACATCAGCAAATTTGCTTTTCGGAACGAACTCGCTAATAGGTGCAGCTCCGTCAAAGCCCTTTGCTTTTTCCCACGGCAGTCCCTTTTCTTTTAGTTTGCGCTGAATATCTCGGGCAGTTAAATCAATGCCTATACCGATTTCGTTGTAATATTTGTGGGCAAACTTCTCTGCAATGTTTTTACCCAGCCGGTTGATTTTTATTACAATTTCTATTTCATGATGAATTTCATTGGAAAAATCGGGATAAAAGAACGGCTTACTGTTCGGGAGTAGCGCAGAGTCAGGCTTTAAAAAAAAAAACGGGGTCTTTGGGAATGGGATTATTAAGCTCTTTGGCGTGAAAGGCATAGTTTCGCCCAATACAAATAACCTTCATTACATCCTTTCTTTAATCTCTTTCAGCACTTTTTTAGTGTAGCGTGGAAAATCGCCTTTCATCATCCAGTGGTAGTAGGAAGGTTCGCTCATCAGCACTTCTTCAACAGGTTTTCCTTTGTGTTTTCCGAAATTGAATGTCTCCACGCCATTTTCATCATAAACAAACCGCCCAGCAAAGTCAACAAAGTTGCCAAAAGTTGAAAATTCACTTAAAAAATTTACATCGTTTTGAAGTTCTTCATAGCGCTCCAATTGTGCTTCAAACACTTCGTGTGTTGCCTTAATGTCGGCCTCTGCGCTGTGCGCATCGGTAAGTTCTTTGTTACAGTAAAATTTGTAAGCGGCCACAAGCGTGCGCTGCTCCATTTTGTGGAAAATGTTCTGCACGTCAACCAATTTCCTGTTTTTAATATCAAATTCCATTCCGGCCCTGAGAAATTCTTCAAGCAACAGCGGTACATCAAACTTGTTTGAGTTATAGCCCGCCAAATCGCAATTAGCGAGAAATTCGTTGAGTTCTGCGGCAATCTCGTTGAAAGTTGGTGCATCCTTAACATCAATGTCATAAATACCATGAATCTCCGATGATGTTGCCGGGATAGGAACGGTGGGGTTGATTCGTTGGGTTTTTATTTCTTGTGAGCCATCAGGATTGATTTTCAAAACAGAATACTCAACAATACGGTCTGAGGCAACGTTAACACCGGTAGTTTCGAGGTCAAAAAAAGCAAGTGGGCTACTGAGGTTCAACTTCACGGGAGCACAGAATTAATTGAGCCAGATTTTAACGTATTGATAAGGCGTGTAGACCTTGCTATTCTTACCTGCATCTTTCTTGTATGTTGGACCCTGAACAAGAGTAGTGATATTCACAAAATTGATTTTGTCTTCACTCACTCCTTTCGCTTTCAGTGACTGAATGATGAACTGCTTGGCTTCCTCAGCACGCATTTTTGTGAGAACCTCATTGGAAAGATATGTCTTTGTTGGCACTCTTGATGCGCTGGATTCGATGGAAATATTTATGTAGTTCTTTTCCCCGGCTTGCTTTACCGCTTCTTTTAAAAGATTTTTATACTCGCGGTCATTCGGGTCAAGCTTATTTTTGTTATAGCCAAAGAATTTTTCGTAATGCGTTTTGCCCGTCACATCAGTGGTAACTACTTTGTGTTCTTCCTGCTTTTCCTGAGCTTCAGTAACTTCTTTTTCTTCAGGCACATCGGCTACTTTTTCTTCGGGCGCATCGGCTACTTTTTCTTCAGGTGTATCAATTACTTTTTCAGGTATATCGGTCACTTTTTCTTCAGGCACATCGGCCACTTTTTCTTCTTTTACGGGTTCAATGATTTCGGAAACACGAAAAACACAATCTTCACCAGCCCTTAATATGTACCCACTACCGTCATTGCCTATGTATTCGATTTCTCCTTTCTTGCAGAGCGTTTGATCGTTCACCACCAATTTAAGCAAATAACTCTTACTGGCCGACAAACTATAGAAATCAAACCCGCTATTTTTAACAGACTCCTCGTACATGATGGTTCCGTCTTCTTTGAGGTATTGCGCTACCAACCCCTGAGGTAAATCCAAGCCCAGCTTTTGGAATTTGAATCCCTTTAGCTGCTTGGATGACAACACAAACAGGCAATCTTCATTAGAGTTAATTTTTCTGCGGTTTTGACCGAGCAGTATCATTTCAACATATAGGCAAGGGTTTCCTCCTTCGGAAAAAAGTTTCAGTGCATACTTGTCCATATCAGGAGGAAGCTCGTGAAAAGCAAACGAACCGTCTTCATTAATCTTTTCGGTAAAGAGCACATTTCCGCTATCATCCACATACTGCACCATCAATCCTTCCGGAAAATCATTGGAAAAAGCGAGGTACTGAAATTTTGGAGGCTCTATTTGGCGAAACACGCAACCATCATCAGCTACGAGTTTATAGCGCTGACCGTTAAAAGTAGAAATAACAATTTCACCRTTTTTGCAGAAATCAGGATCTTCKGTTTTAAGCTTGAGYACATAGCTRCGGTAAGAAGGCAATTCATGGAACGGAAAGCTGCCTTTTTCATCCATCGTACTTTCAAAAATCACATTTCCATCTTCATCTAAGTATTGAACAACCATTCCTTCTGGAATGTCTTTTTTGAGTTCTCGAAATTTGAAATTRGCCTTGCGTTCTTCGTAAAGCACGAAATTGCAATTTTCATCTGGAATGAGTTTGTATGGCTGCCCGTCTTTACCCACCAACACAATTTCTCCTTTATCGCAGAGTTCTTGGCTGCTCAAGTTGAGCAATTTGAACATATAGTTTTTGTCTGAAGCCAGTTCGCGATACTTGAAAAAGCCGCCCTTTTCAACGGTTTCTTCATAAATGATATTGCCATCTTCGTCAATATATTGCACCACAAGGCCTTCAGGCATATCTTGCGCTATATTGGCAAAACGGATTTGCCATTTTGGTATTTTTTTCGGGATGCTGCTTTTTACCACTACTGCACCTTCCACATCGGTTTCAAGCTTCATGGGGTTGAGCGTGATGTCTTTTTGCACTTCTTTGTATTCCGAACCAACAGGCACGTAAATGTTTTCATTGTAAAACTCCTTTCCGTCTGATTCATAGGAAAGGTTGTAATTTTTACCTGGTGGAATGATGAACACAAAGCTGCCGTTTCTTTTTAGCGGCTTGCCCCTGCCAACAAATTCGCCCGTTTCATTGTCGGTCATAATAATTTCGATGTTTTCGGGCAGTTCCTGTCCCTCGGGAACATCAATGAATCCTTTGATTAAGGTCAATGCTACCTCTTCTTTTCCTGGTTGTTTGATGAGGTAAATATCTGTTTCACCATAGCTGTCACCATGACCCTGAGAAGAATAATAGGCGCGCCTGCCATCTGGAGAAGTAATGTAAACCAAATCATTATCAGGCGTATTGATAGGATAACCTACATTTTCCGGTTCTGTCCATGTACCGTCATCCTGCAATTCCGAAAAGAAAATATCATAGCCACCCATGCTTTTATGACCTTGCGAACTAAAATAAAGTGTTTTGCCGTCAGGATGAACAAAGGGTGAGTTTTCATCATAGATCGTGTTGACGGTAGGGCCTAAATTTTGCGCCATACTCCACTGCCCATTAGGAAGGCGAACGCAACGATAGATGTCCATACCACCTATGCCACCTCTACGATCGCTGGTAAAATAGAGCGTTTTATCATCGGTGGAAACCGTTATGTGCGATTCAAACGACTTGGTGTTGATGTCCGATCCGAGGAGCTCTGGTGTACTCCATCGATCGGTAAAAAGGGTGCTTTTATACAGGTTGCCATCCCCACCATCATCGCGGTAGATATACAGTGTTTGGCCATCGGCAGACAAACTGATGGTGGCTTCGTGCTGGTCTTTTCGACTGAAATTGATTACTTCGGGCTCTTGCCAAACTCCGTTTTTATCTTTGAATGAAACGTAAATGTCTTCAAAATGCTTTCCATGCTCAGTGTCAAAGATGTAGTAATTTGAACTGTCTTTTCTCAGCCTCCTCGTAGTGAAGTAAATGGCCTTTTCATCAAGTGAGACCACAGGGCTGTGCTCATCATATTTAGAATTGATATTAGCACCTAAATTGGTGATTTTAATAGTAATGGAATCCCTTATCAATTCAGTGGCATTGGCACACATTTCAATGCCCCGAGCTACTTTAGATCGAAGGAAATGTTTTTTTGGAGCATTTTCAGTGAAAAGATTGAAATATTCAACTGCCTTGTCGAATTTATAATTTAGGTGCTCTGCGCTGGCAAGATAGAAGAAGACGTCAAAGGGCGCCCCCTTTTCGGTGTGTGAGAAAATATCGTAGTTTTTACTCACTTTTTCTGCGGCTTTCAGTAAGTAATTTAGTGATTTTTCCCTGTGGTGCGTTGAGTTAAAATAGCAAACTCCAGCCTTGTAGTTCAAATTAGAATTCTCAGGGTCTTTTTTCAGTAGGTTTAGCCAAAGCGGCAAAGCAGCTTCGTAGAGTTTGTCATCCATGAGCAAATTGGCATCATTGAAGATGTCGTCATCACTCATGTCAGACATGTTGATCGTAATTACACCTAGATCATCTTCGACCTGTGCCTGACATAGACTGGGAAAGCCAAAAAGCAGAAGTATTATAACGAGGAATCGAAAGTTCATTGATTGATTGCCAGCAGTTTGTGCGTCCAAAGTATAAATGTAAAGTTATTTTACAATCAAACAACTAATTTTTTATTTAGATACTCCTGTTCATATCATACTGTTCAAGGTAATCAGCTACTTTTCTCAGATAGCTGCCACCCAAAAAGCCATCAACTACACGGTGATCATAAGATAACGACATGAACATCATGTGGCGAATGCCGATGGTGTCTCCGCTTGGCGTTTCGATCACTGCTGGTTTTTTGATAATAGCACCTGTTGCCAGAATGGCTACTTGTGGCTGGTTGATGATGGGTGTTCCCGCCAAATTTCCAAAAGTACCCACATTGGTTAGCGTGAAAGTGCCGTCCTGAATTTCATCGGGCTGAAGTTTGTTTTGCCGCGCACGACTCACCAAATCGTTGACTACTTTGGCAAGCCCAATTAAGTTATACCCATCTGCATTTTTTATCACGGGAACGATAAGATTGCCTGATGGCAGTGCTGCGGCAACCCCAATGTTGATGTATTTCTTTTTGATGATGTTGGTACCATCTACCGATACGTTTACCATTGGGAAATCTTTTAACGCTTTCACCACCGCTTCCACAAAAATTGGCGTAAATGTGATTTTTTCGCCTTCACGCTCTTCGAACTGTTTTTTGACTTTTTCGCGCCACATCACTAAATTGGTAACATCAGCTTCCACAAAAGAAGTAACATGCGGGGACGTTTGCTTGCTCATCACCATATGATCGGCAATGAGTTTACGCATACGGTCCATTTCGATGATTTCAGTTTTTCCGCTTGTGAGAACGCTTTGTAACTGTGTGACAGGTTGTGCAACTGTATCTTGCGTTGATGCAACCCGAGGTTGTGATGCCTCCTCCCGATTTGGAAGATAGGCAAGAATGTCTTTTTTGGTCACTCTGCCGTCTATACCCGTGCCTTGAATGCCTTCCAGTTCCTGAAAAGTAACGCCTTCTGTCTTTGCAATACTTCTCACCAATGGCGAGTAAAATTTTCCTGATGAAGAAATTCTTGAAATTTCAGATGTTCCAACGGATGTACCAGCATGCTCTATTACAGGAACAGCGGGTTCCGGCACTACTTCCCTCACTGAAGCAGAACCGTTAGATGAAGATGAAATTTCTGTGGCAGACGTGTCATCAGAGATTTGCTGCTCATTGCCTGCGGCTGCAAGTATTGCAATGGGCTGCCCCACTTTAGCTGTCTCTCCTTCCTGCACCAATATTTTGGAAAGTACTCCTGCCTGCGTTGATGGGACTTCGGAATCAACCTTATCGGTGGCTATCTCAACGAGTGACTCTTCTTCTTCAACCTTATCGCCTTCTTTTTTAAGCCATTTGGTAATAATTGCTTCATGCACGCTTTCGCCCATTTTTGGCAGTATCACTTCAACTTGCACCATTTGGATTTTTCGAGGTTTTTGTGAGAATTGCAAAAATAACTTAAAAAATCTTATTCACAACAGAAAGGAACCGCTAATCAAATTCAAAAACCAATCAAAAGTGAATTTCCGTTTCATACTAAAAAGTTGGATTTTTGTCATGATATAATAGAGAATGAACTTTCTGCTTAAATACTGGGGTACGCTGCGCAGGTTGCGCATTGCACATTACTTGAACAATTTGAAACATTTTAATAAGCTGAAAAACAACAGGAAACTATACCAAAAATCTGGCATAAAAAAAAGCGTTATAAGCAGCATTTCACATGAAGATTTTCAAGGAAAAACTGATAATAATTCACGCCCTTGGTTAGATAAAATAAAAGCTAAAGATAAAATTATTCAAAATATTGATTTTCAATACTTTAATAGTGAAATAAAAAATCAATTTCTCAATTGGATTGACAATGGGCATATGATTTTAAAAGAATTTTTTCCTGAAGAAATTATTGACCAAATAAACAGCGATGTGGACGAAATTATTCGTGAAGAAAAGCTGCCGTTCGATTACACAAATACCCGTGTTATGAATTGCCATAAACATTCAAAAACAATCAAAAAAACAGTGCGGAACGAGCAGTTGATTTCACTTTTGAATTTTGTGATGAGCAAAAAGGTAAAGCCATTCCAAACCATCAATTTCATGCGAGGAAGTCAGGTGAAAGCTCATTCAGATTCCATCCACATGACCACCGAACCGCTGGGATATTTAATTGCAATTTGGGTAGCATTGGAAGACATTCATCCCGACAGCGGGCCCGTGTTTTACCATCCTGCGAGCCACAAGCTGCCTTACGTAATGAACAATGATTTCGAAACGGGCAACACCGCTTTTGCCGTTGGTGACAATTATTACGAAAATTATACTGATTACATCGAAAAAATAGTGGCAGAAAAACAGTTGCCAAAAGAAGAATTTGTTGCGAAAAAAGGCGATGTACTCGTGTGGCATGCCAATCTACTACATGGCGGCAGTCCAGTAAAAAATAAAGCATTAACGCGAAAAAGCTTGGTGGTTCATTACTTCTGTGAAGATGTAATTTGCTACCATGAAATCACCCAGCGCCCAGCGATTATTGAAGAGATTTAACTTCTGCCCAGGTTTTTGAATCCGCTGCGAATAATCTTCAAATCATTCCATACGCTGTAATTTTTAGCATAAGCGAGATTGAGTTTATCAGCCAAATTAGATTCGTGGTTTTGGGCTTGAATGTCTAATGGATTTAAGATACTTGTTTTGATTTTTGGCAATTGTTCGTTTTTCGGTGCCTTGGCATAACCTACCCACGTTTTTATCCCGAAAAATACAGCGAAGATATTGGCAAAAAACACCAACGGTTTTTTAACGAAAGCAAAAAGCACGAGGTAAAACGGCAAAAAAATCAGCGATAGCACAATGTCAAGCATGCGTTTGTTTCGCCTGTTAGCAGCTTTAATGATGGCATTCACATCCATCATAGAATATACATCTCCAGCGACATTAATGGACTTGCTGCCGATGATAAACATACTTTCGGGTGGGGCAATTTTGAACTCGATTTCTGGATTTTCGAGAAGCGACATC
>NVWW01000087.1 GCA_002746335.1 Flavobacteriales bacterium
GCTATACGTAAATGTATTTCCTGACCTATCTCTTGGGCTTGTTTATCTGGATGTGAGCTGCTATAATGCCTGCGATGGTAATGCCATCATTACGCCAAGTAGCGGCACATCACCATTCACTTACCTCTGGACGCCAGCCGTATCAACAGCGCAAAATGCAGCCAATCTGTGTACGGGTAATTACACCGTTAGTATTACTGATAACAACGGCTGTGTAGGGGATACTTCTTTTTCCATAATAGAACCTGCTGGATTTGTTTTAACAACATCTTCGGTAAATGCTAATTGCAACCAACCGGACGGCTCGGCCAGTGTTGACAACACATCAGGTGCTACTTCTCCATACACTTATGCTTGGAGTAGTGGCGGGGCAGGTACTTTAGAACAGCCACTTATCCCTGGTAATTACATTGTTACCATCACCGACCAAAACACTTGCGATACAGTAGTAATTATAAATGTGGGAAATAACCCGCCACCGACTGCCACTACAGCCACTGCCGCCACTTCGTGCTATAACTCGTGTGATGGAACTGCAACTGTGACGCCAAGTGGAGGTACCACACCCGGCATTTTCACTTATTTGTGGAGTGACGGACAAGGCACACAAACGGCAACCAGCCTTTGTGCAGGCTCCTATTCTGTTACTGTCGAAGATGGCAATGGTTGCCAGGCATTTGTAACTGCTAACGTAACACAGCCAACACCGGTAGCTGTTTCAGCTGCTCCGCTCAGTACAACCATTTGCATTGGAGGCAATGCTTCAATTTCAGCAGCTGCTTCAGGAGGTACTTCTCCATATGCCTATCAATGGAGCAGCGGGTGGACAAATAACGGCCCAAATAGCGTAACCCTTACACAAGATTCTTGCTTTACTGTAACAGTTACCGATGCAAATGGATGCGTTTCTCCTCCTGCCCAGTCATGTGTGCTGGTTTATCCTCCTGTGATTGCCAGTGCGCAGATCGATCAAACCATTTGCGAAGGCGACCAAGTGAGCATGAATGGTTTGGCAACAGGCGGCAACAGCGGGCCTTATTCCTATATTTGGTATGATGCGGCTTTTGCTCAAGTTGGCACGGGGCAATACCTAACAACCAGCCCACAGGGCAGCAAACCCGATACGGTAACTTATGCTGTAATTATATCAGACGGTTGCTCACCTGTTGATACGGCCTACGTAAATATTGATTTTCACGACCAGCCCCAACCCGCCTTTTTGCCTGATACGCTTGGAGGCTGTGAGCCACTTTCTGTAACTTTTTTCAACATCACCGCTTCAACTGCGCAGAGTTGCCTCTGGAATGTGGATGGTGACTTCATCAGCGACTGTGATTCATTTATATTTGTGTTTGACGAACCGGGGACTTATTCCGTTGATTTGACTATTCTTTCTCTCGATGGTTGTGAAGGCACGTCAAGTCCGGGACAAATCATTGTTTATGAAAATCCAAAGGCGGACTTTACGTTCACGCCACAGCCAACAAATATTCACGACATGTACATTTACTTCTTTGATAATTCTTACGGAAGCATCAACATCTGGAACTGGTCTTTTTATGATAATGAGGACAACGATGAACTMCTTGGCTCGATTGTRGGRCAAAATCAAAATCCYGAATACGACTTTGCTACATATCCMGAYAATGCATACATTTATTTYCTTRAAGACACAGGCGMATAYCCTGTTAATTTAGAGGTAACAACRATCAATAATTGTGTACACGACACTACGMTTTATGTAATTATTGACGGTGTTTTTTATGAAAACATTGCCAACGCATTTACGCCTAATGGAGATGGMGTCAACGATTTTTTCTTCCCGAAAGGCATTGGAATTGACCCAGAAGACGGTTATCTTTTCCAGATTTACAACCGATGGGGCGATTTGATTTTCGAATCGGAGGACTTAGACGATCCGTGGGATGGAACTGCGAATGAGTTRGGYGGTAAGGTAATTGTGCAACAAGGCGTCTATGTGTGGAGATTGGAATTTAAAGACATCACAAGAAAYCACMRAAAACACGGCCCGTTTGTAGGGCATGTAACMCTRCTCAAGTAAGTATTTGTCTGTTGCATTTGTCATCTTACCAACAATTCTGGATAATTGTTGATAAAAACGAACCCCATCACCCAACCTTTTTCTAATTCTGCCGTCTATATTGGTGAAAGCTAACCATGATGCGTAGCGATAAACTTCTAATGATATTTGTAAAAAACCCCGAACTGGGGAAAGTTAAAACGCGTTTAGCAAAAACCATCGGTGCTGAACGCGCGTTGCGCGTTTACAAGAAATTACTGGCGCAAACCAACCGCATCGCCAATAACGTAAATGCTGATAAAGCGGTTTTCTATTCCGAATATGCAGATGATTTTGATATGTGGGACGACCACGTTTTCCAGAAATATGTACAACAGGGAAATAACCTGGGAGAACGCATGTACAATGCGTTTAAAAGAGCGTTTGGAAAAGGATACAAGCATGTATGCATCATAGGCAGCGACTGCTACGAATTGAAATCATGGAACATCGAAGAAGCTTTTTACATGCTCGAAATGAAAAATGCTGTTATCGGCCCTTCGGAAGATGGCGGATATTACCTACTTGGACTGAACACACTCGATGAAAAATTTTTCGTTAATAAAAAATGGAGTACAGAAGATGTATTTCTTGATACCCTGCTAGATATTCAAAAACTCAAACTTTCATACTCGCTGCTGGAAACCCTCTCTGATGTGGACTACGAAGAAGATCTCGGTGAACTAAAAAAACTGATAGAGTAAGTATCATATTTCACTTTTCCGCATCATTTCCGAAAACTCCGTTACTTAATTGTTTCTCATTTTTGTTATGCCATAGCCTTACCCTCATTTAGAAAATCCACAGAAGTCCTTGGCTTTGCAGGAAAGCTCATCAAAACTTTTCAAAGTTTAATCCGTGTTTTCCATTCAATCATCTCATTTTTTGCGCCACATCACATTAATCTCGTATTTTAGTGGCTTCATTTTTTCCACATGGGTGAGCAAAACGTAAAATTAGCCAGTAACCAGCGACAAACACAGATCTTCGTAAAGCACCTTTTGCAGGATGTAAAGGCGCTGGGCCGCATGCTTGAGGAGGGCTGGTTTGACGATAAAATAACGCGAATCGGGGCAGAACAAGAGTTGTGCATCATTGACAAGAACTACCGCCCTGCCATGCTTAATACCGAGATATTAGAAAAAGCAAACAACCCCAATTTCACCACTGAACTGGCCAAATTCAATGCCGAAATCAATCTCGTGCCAATTGAGTTTAAAGATAAGTGTTTGAGCGAGATGGAAGAACAGCTCACTTTGCTTATTGCAGAATTTCGAAAGGCAGCAACCGAGTTCAACTCCGAAGTTATACTAACTGGTATTTTACCCACCATCCGCAAGTTTGACCTTTCGATGGAAAACCTCACTCCAATGCAGCGTTATTTCGCCATATGTAAATCGATTAACAAGCTGCGGGGAAATGTTTATGAGCTGAGGATAAGAGGCATTGATGAACTTATTATGAAACACGACTCGCCCTTGCTCGAGGCGTGCAACACTGGTTTTCAGGTACACCTGCAAGTGAACGCAAGCGATTTCGTGCAGATGTATAATATCTCGCAGGCACTGGCTGCACCGGTACTTGCGGCTTCGGTCAATTCACCGATGCTGTTGGGAAAACGGCTGTGGAAAGAAACCCGCATTGCCCTTTTTCAGCAATCCATTGACACACGCACCACCAGCGACCACTTGCGCGAATTTAGCCCGCGAGTTACTTTTGGTAACGGCTGGGTGAAAAATTCCATTCTCGAACTTTACAGGGAAGATATTGTTCGTTACCGCGTGCTGCTCAGTTCCGAACTTACCGAAGACGTAATGCACAAAATAGAGCAAGGAGAAGTGCCGCAATTGAAGGCATTGAGCGTTCACAACTCAACCATTTATCGGTGGAACAGGCCCTGCTACGGCATCAGTGACGGAAAGGCTCACCTGCGTATCGAGAATCGCATTTTACCCGCTGGGCCAACTACTCTGGATGAAATGGCCAATGCTACCTTTTGGTTAGGGCTGATGAATGGCTACAAACACAAATTAGACGATGTTACCAAACTGATGGATTTTGACATTGCAAAATCAAACTTCACCAACGCATCACAACACGGGCTGGACACAAATTTAACTTGGTTTGAAAACAAGAAAGTAAACGCAGCAAAGCTGATTTTGGATGAGCTGTTGCCAATAGCAGAAGAAGGGCTTAAAAAAGTAAAAATCAATGAAGAAGACATCCAGAAATACCTTGGTGTTATAGACAAAAGAGTTGGGTCTGGCAATACTGGCGCTCAATGGATGCTCAACGCATACACCAAGCTTTCTAAAGAAACCACGCCCGATGATGTATTGGCTACTATCACAGCAAGCATCGTTAAAAACCAAAAAGAAAACAAGCCGGTTCACGAATGGGACCAGCCCGATTTAAAAGACAACCTCGAACTTGACCATACCTTACTGCTGGTAGAGGAATGTATGACACGCGATTTATTCACTGTACAGCCAGATGACATCATTTCACTTGTCGCAGAAATCATGGATTGGCAGAAATTGCGCTACGTTCCGGTGGAAAATGGCAAAGGCAAGCTGGTTGGGTTGGTAACCGCCCGTTTATTGCTAAGGCATTACTGTGATTCTTTTGATGACAAAAAGCCGATAGCCGTGAAAAAAATAATGATAAAAGAACCCGTCACCATCAATCCCGAAGCAACCATTATGGAAGCGATGGAACTGATGCAAAAGCGCGGTACAGGTTGCCTGCCGGTAGTAAAAAGCCAACGGCTTATCGGCATCATCAGCGAACAAAACTTTCTTAACATCACCAAGCGTTTATTGAACCGATTTGCAAGCAATTAATAAAAAACAAAAATGGAAACAGCAGTGGCAAGAGTTGAAAGGATTATTGGAAATTACGAAGGGAAAAACCAGGGAAAGCTCTTCATAGTCGTAGCCGGTATGCACGGCAATGAAACCACCGGAGTAATTGCATTGCAACGGATTTTTGGATACTTGCATGACGCAAGCCCTGATTTTAATGGGAAATTTGTCGGCCTCTCGGGCAACCTGGAAGCTATAGAACAAAATCAGCGTTTCATACACACTGACTTCAATCGCATTTGGGCAGAAGATCATGTTGAAAAAACGAAAAGCTTAAATATTGATGCCTTGCTCACTAATGAAGAAAGACAGCAAAAACTTCTGATGTCAGAAATTGAAGAGATAGCTACTGGTTACCAACCTCAAGATGTTGTTTTTGTTGATTTGCATAATACATCTTCTTCACATGGCTATTTCACATTCACTTTCTCAGGAAAAACTAATTTGAAAATAGCTGCGGCTATTCATGTACCTACCATCACCGGTCTGCAAAAAACGCTGAGCGGCACGGCTATCGAGTATTTCAGCAATAGGGGCTTTGCTTCCGTTGCTTTTGAGGGTGGTCAAATAGACGATGAAACAGGTATCGAAGTACACGAAGCTGGAATTTGGCTTTTGCTTGAGATAGCAGGCTGCATTAATCGATCTGATATTCCAAATTATGAAAATTGCCGCCAAAAGCTGTGTGAGATTGCCGAAGATTTCCCGAAATTGACTGATTTGATTTATGTACATCACATCGAACCTAAAGACAATTTTAAAATGATGCCCGGTTTCAAAAATTTCCAACCAATAGAAAAAGGGCAGCTGCTTGGGCATGATGCAAGAGGTGAGGTGAGAGCTCCTAAAAACGGCTGCATTCTCATGCCACTATACCAGCAGCAGGGTGATGAGGGTTTTTTTATCATTAAGGTCATCGAACATTAGGCATGATAGATACTTTTCGCCACAAAGGTCTGCGTAGAAAGCTCGTTGCAGAACTGAGTGAAAAAGGAATTTCAGACAAGAATGTGCTGGCCGCCATCGAAAAAGTTCCCCGCCATTATTACATGGACAATGTTTTCTTGCCTAGATTCGCCTATGCCGATCAGGCCTTTCAAATCGGAGCCGGCCAAACCATCTCGCAACCCTATACCGTTGCTTTTCAATCTTCCTTGCTCGAAATAAAAAAAGGCGATAAAGTATTGGAAATAGGTACAGGCTCTGGCTACCAAACTGCCGTTTTATTAGAATTGGGCGCTAAGGTTTTTTCCATCGAAAGACAAAAATTGTTATATGAAAATGCAAAAGTTCTGTTGAATGAGCTGAACTACAAACCGAAGCTCTTTTATGGAGACGGTTACCTGGGACTTCCCACCTTTGCTCCTTTTGATAAGGCGTTAGTAACAGCAGGAGCACCATACATTCCGGTGCCATTAAAGGAGCAACTAAAAATAGGTGGAGTTCTTGTGATTCCGGTTGGTGAGGGAGACTCGCAAACAATGGTTACTGTAAAAAAGCTTTCTGAAAAAGAATACGAACAGAAAGAACACGGTGAGTTTCGCTTTGTGCCGCTGTTGGAGGACCGGGCGCAAAATCGATGAGCCGTTCTTTAAACAGAGAAATGTTGAAATTCTGCCCGTTACAATAAAAAGTACCTTCAGCAGTTAACTAACTTTGTTTTGCTAAATCTGTCATTATGAAACGAGTATTCTTCGTCCTTTTTACTTTGCTTTTCACCAATTTTTGCTTCAGCCAAAACGATTCGTCAATAGCCGATACAGCTGCCACCAAAAAAAAGGCAAAAACTACCATCAAATGGGAACCATCACCTTACAAGCCTGCTGAAAATGACTTTGGCATAAGTTTTAACCTCAGTGGCTTAATTAATAACATCGCCCTCAATACCCCAAAAGACGCCAACGGCAATGACATGCTACTGCTCCGCTATTATATTAAAGACGATTTATCTTTCAGACTCGGGTTAGGAATCAATGCTAATGGCACGAAATATTCTACGCTCGATAGTGTAGGAACGACACAAGTACAGTGGGATTCAACCTTTAAAAAAACCGACTTTTTTATTGCTCCCGGAATTGAAAAACATTTGTTGTCAACCGAGAAACTCGATGCGTATGTTGCCGCCTACGTTGAGATTGGCTTGTTGGGAAAATCAACCATGAGCAGTAAAACCGTTACTACAGACACAACAGGAACGGGCACACGCACCATCAATGCCGAAATGCCAGGCGGTTGGTTACTATCAGAAAATATCGTTGTCGGGCTTAATTATTTTTTTACAAAAAAACTTTCCATCGGTGCAGAATACGGATTAGGTCTGGTAACATCTTTTACCGGAGGCGAACGGGTGACCTTTACTGAAGACATACCGATAAGCGGCTCGAAAACAGTAACCAAAGACGTGGGCTCTGATGTAACATCCGGAACAGTTTTTAAAGTCAATTCCACAGCAGCTATCACGCTGAGCTATTTTTTCCGCAGGAAATGAGTTGAGAATCATTGAATTACAAACAAAAGCGCACACAAAATTTTGCTTATAATCAAATTGTTATACTTTTGCACCCTTATATTCAAAAACAACAATTATTAACCAAACAATTTTAATCATGAAAACATTATCAAACATTACCGTTGGCCTGTTAGTGGCTGCATTTGTAATTCCCGCATTCAACGGGTGTAAAAGAGGAGAAGAGGACCCATCTATTTCCCTCAAAAGCAGAAACAAAAGGGTTACCGGAACCTGGACATTGAAGAGCTATGATAATAGCTGGACCACAAGTACAACTGTCAATACATCAAATGATGTGAACGATGACACCTACACTTCAACATACACTACAAGTTCATCTTCAAAATATGATGGTAACAACCAAACCACTACTTGGGCTGGCAATTATAGCAGCTTAGACAAAAGCCAGGAATTAGATCTTTCAAATTTTAAATATGATGACCGTGAAGAAACGTGGGATTCTTCTTCAACAAGCAATTCTTTAACATCATATGTATTTACCCTTGCCTTGTACACAGACAATACCTACGAAGCCACAACGACCAGCGGAAACGCCTCCGGTTCGTCAAATTGGGATTGGGACTTTGATATTGAATCCCCGAATGGCGACTCTGATGGTGATGATGATGGTGATAATTCATGGTCAACTACAGGTACTTCCGTTTCTATACAGCAAGGTGCATGGTACTGGGAAGACGATACCAAAAAAGGAAAAATATTCATTAATGCCGGTATGGTGAAGGGCAAAGTGGTTCGCCTCACCAGTAAAGAAATGTGGGTAGAAGCCCAATACGGGGCATTGAGGTCAGGTGATCAGTCAAATGGTTATGACGGTGAAGAAACTTCTGGTGTTGGCTCAAGCACTGTAGTTTTAACGATCGATTTACCAGAATATGACGATAATAATCCTGGAGATGTGGATGAAGGTGATCAAATTACAATTACCTCTTGGAACAACACTGCATCTGAAGGTATGTGGGTTTTTGAAAAAACAGACAAAAACTCCAAACGACATAAAGCAACTTCTACCCAGTAAGAAGGTGTTATTAAACTAATCTACAGAAGCCGTCTCAATTGTGGGACGGCTTTTTTAGTAAATAACGTTACATTTGCAATCCAAAGAAACCCATTTCATAACTCCAAAACCAATAGCCATGAAACACGAAAGAAGTAAAAAATTCACATCTTTTCTGCTTGTAGTCGCATTTGCACTAACGGCAGTAACATTCACTTCCTGTTCAAAGGAAAAAAAACTTGAAAAGCAACTGAGAGGCGATTGGAAGGTGAGTAGTTTTGAAAGTAACAGCAGCACGGGTGCAAAGAGCTTTCAAAGCGATGAAGCCCAAGGTGCTACCACCACTACCATTGACATTAATGTTTCTACCGGAAGCATTGTTTTTGAAGAAGATGGTTCGGGCACTTATCAATTTGACATGACGATTGATTACACCGACCCGACTCTGACATATAATTGGGCTTATTCAGCTGCAGGCACATTTACATGGGACAATACCGAAAGTACCGTAACCATTACTTACGACAATGGTGAAACAGTAACTTACACGTTCGTTTCGAGCAGCAAGGACAAAATGGTGCTTGCCGGATCTGGAACTACTTCTGTCAACACCAGTGTGGAAATAAGTGGCATCAGCATCAACATCAGTTATTATGCTGACATGACTTTAGTGAAGTAATAAAAATGCACTGATTTTTGATTAAAGACCGCCTCAAAAGCTTGGGGCGGTTTTTCTTTGTCTTAGGGGAACCTCTAATAATCTTTCAACTTCCTGTCCATTTCCCGTTTAGCGTCTTTTTGCTTGATGTTTTCTCGCTTGTCGTAAAGTTTTTTTCCTTGCACCATCGAAATTTCCAGCTTGGCAAAGCCTTTTTCATTGATAAAAAGCCGAAGGGGAACAATCGTAAGCCCTTTTTGCTTAATGTTTCTATGGAGTTTTTTCAGTTCGGAGCGGTTAAGTAATAACTTTCGTTCTCTTTTCGGCTCATGGTTGTAATGTGTTCCATGTGAATATTCCTCAATGTGCATGTTTCGCACCCAAAGCTCACTCTTAATAAAAAGGCAATAAGCTTCTGTAATGCTTGCTTTACTGTTTCTGATGGATTTGATTTCAGTGCCCGTGAGCTGAATTCCAGCAACATATTTATCCAGCAATTGATATTCATAAGAAGCTCGCTTGTTCCTTATATTAATAGGACTTGTCATAAGCGCAAAACTAAGAATTTGCTAAGTGGAGTAAGGAGAAAAAGTCCCCCAATAGTTTAGAGTAGAAGGGACCTTTATTAACCCAATGCCACATCCAGCACCATCATCACAACAAAACCACCAATAAAGCCAAGCGTGGCGATGTCGGTATATTTGTCTCGCTGGGTTTCGGGCACCACTTCTTCAATGACCACATAAATCATGGCGCCTGCAGCAAAAGAAAGTGCATAAGGAAGAATTGGCTCAAAAGTGAGCACAGCCCATGCGCCCAAAACACCCGCTGCCGGTTCTACAATCGCAGACAGTTGTCCCATTTGGAAACTTTTTAAACGGCTAACGCCCTGTCTTCTCAGCGGCATGGCAACGGCAATACCTTCTGGAAAGTTCTGGATACCGATGCCTATAGCCAGCGCGATAGCCCCGCCAAGGGTAGCCCCATCAAAGCCGGCAGCAACGCCACCGAAAAGCACGCCAACCGCAAGCCCTTCCGGGATGTTGTGCATAGTAATGGCAAGCACCAATAGGGTAGTGCGGTGCCAGTCGGTTTTCACACCTTCTTTTTCCGATTCACGGAAATTGATGTGCAAGTGCGGCATAATTTTGTCTAACCCATATAAAAAGAATGCCCCCATTAAAAACCCCACCGCGGCAGGCATCCACCCAGGAACACCCTGAGATTCAGACATTTCTATGGAAGGCGCCAACAGAGACCAGAAACTGGCAGCCACCATCACCCCGCCCGTAAAACCCAACATACCGTCAAGCGTTTTGCGGTGCATGGTTTTGAATAAAAACACAAAAGACGCTCCCAATGCAGTAACTAACCATGTGAAAGTAGTCGCTATCAGAGCTTGCTGAATAGGCGAGAACTGCCCGAAAAAATCTTCCAAAAAGTGTTTTGCCGTTTCTATCATCTCACTGCTTTGTTAACGAATAAATTACTGCTCACATGGTTGGATATGGTAAGTTTAGATTTGTTGTTGACGTTAACCAAAACCGAATTATCAAAATCAAATTTATCAAGTACCTTTACTTTTGAACCCAGCACTAAATGCTCGTTTTCAAGGTATTGTAAAAAACTTGCCGATGAGTCTTTTACGCCTACAATCTTACCCGATTCATTTTTATTCAAATCAGCTATAGCGATATTTTTTTGTTGGGAAATGTTCCCGTTTTTATCAGGGATCGGGTCGCCATGTGGATCGAATTTGGGATTGTCCAAAAACTTTTCCAATCGGTTGGTCAATTCAGGTGAGATAATATGCTCTAACTGTTCGGCGATATCGTGCACTTCATCCCATTTAAAATTCAGTTTTTCAACTAAAAACGTTTCCCAAAGGCGATGCTTTCTAATGATTTTCAAAGCAGTTTCACTACCCGATTTTGTCAACGAAACTCCTTGATATTTTTTGTAGTGAATCGTTTTTTTTGCCGACAATTTTTTTAACATATCGGTTACGGAAGATGCTTTTGTATTGAGGTAGTTTGCAATAGCATTGGTGGTAATATTTTTGCCTTGCTGCGAAAGCATGTAAATTGATTTGAGGTAATTTTCTTCTGTAAACGAGTTCATCAATAAACTAATTTAGGGCAAAGATAAAATATTTTTCGGCTTATCTAAAAATTATATTAGATTTGCAAAAAATTTACCGAAAATGAAACATAGAAACCATTTAATTGCATTTGGAGTAATCGGAGTTTTTGTAGTTGTTTCTGCCTGCGAAAAATTAGTGCCCCAAGCGCCAGAATCCAACGAAATTTTAGCAGAACCCATAGGCACATTAACTGATGGCCAATTGTCGTTGCATCTCAAAGGTGATGAATTGTTTGCACATGTTTTCAGCAAAGAAGAAGGCCTTGGCCCTATTTTCGTCAATGCTGCGTGCGAGAATTGCCACGCAGGAGACGGAAAAGGTAGTGTGTTCAATCTGGTAACAAGGTTTGGTAAATATTCCGATAGTGACCCTAATGTTTGGGATGAAATGCCTTATGCAGGCGGCCCACAATTGCAGCAAAGGGCGATAAGCGATTACGCTCCTGAGGAAGTACCCGATGGCGCAAAAACAATGCAWTTGCTGCCAATGAACCTGACTGGGCTTGGTTATCTATCTGCAATAGAAGATCAGTATTTGCTCGACCTAGTAGCGGAGCAAGCCGCAGGAGGTATCGTTTCGGGAGAAGTAAATTACGTTGACCCGACCGATTACTTTGTGCCACAATATTTCCACATCCCGAATAACGGTAAATACATTGGCAGGTTTGGGCGCAAGGCAAGCACAATTGACCTACTGCATAGAGCAGTAGATGCATTCAAAGAAGATATGGGCATTACTTCTGATTATGACACCCAAGACCTGATAAACTATTCAGTTTCTAATGCAAATAGTGATGATGTTGGAGACCCTGAAGTTCCGGCAAGCACAGTTGATGCTGTAGTTTTTTATTTGAAAACATTGGAATCGCCAAGGAGAAGAGATGAAGATGACCCTGATGTGATTGAAGGCGAAAATATCTTCAAAAACATTGGCTGCAATCATTGCCACCGAGAAACAATGAAAACGGGGAGATCTGAAGTAGAAGCATTGAATGAAGTAGAGTTTACTCCATACACAGACATGCTTTTGCACGACTTGGGTTCTGAATGGGATTTTGGCTATACCGAAGGGACGGCAAAAACAAGCGAATGGCGCACACCACCGCTTTGGGGGCTTGGGCTGCAAAATGAGTCACAAGGAGGACAAGTGTTTTTAATGCATGATGGCAGTGCAACATCTTATGATGAAGCCATTATGCTCCATGGAGGAGAAGCGGCTGTTCGCAGGCAGCTCTACACGCAATTAAGTGATGAAAGCAAAGAGAAGCTATTCAAATTTCTGAATTCATTGTAATACGAGGCACTCCTCGATTTATTTTTCCAATGAAAACACGAAGAACATTCATCAAAGAATTTGGCGGAATAGCAGCAGTGACTTGTTGCGGTGCGGGAATGGTGACACTGCTGGAAGGTTGCACCAGTGTGAAATCCATCCAGGGGAGCTGGGAAAACAAAAGACTTAAAGTATCCCTTGCGGAAATGGGTGATGACAAGTTCGCAATAATAAGATTTGATAAACTTCCTGCCCCAATTTTTTTGTCAAAAAACAATGAGAAGTCGAGGGCGTTTCTGATGCTATGTACACACAACGAATGCGAACTAAAAGCAACAGGAACTTATTTGTACTGCCCCTGTCACGGCAGCGAATTTTCCAGTACAGGTAAAGTACTTAAGCCACCGGCAGAAGATAATTTGAAGGAATATCCCGTAACGGCTGACAACACCACTATTTACATCGAATTAAATTAAAGC
This sequence comes from Flavobacteriales bacterium, assembly GCA_002746335.1. Classification (GTDB taxonomy): domain Bacteria; phylum Bacteroidota; class Bacteroidia; order Flavobacteriales_H. The sequence goes on from NVWW01000087.1 coordinate 13,021, forward strand.
AAAATGAAAAATACATTTTTAATTATCGGGCTTATTTTCATTTTTAGTGCAAGCGTATTTGCTCAAACAGATACTACAGCAGCAGATACAGCAAGAGTGAAAGTGAAAAAACTATCAGGTAAAAAGAAAAAAGAACCCAAGGAAAAAAAGGTGAAAAAAGCTGATAGAATAGTCGAGGAACAACAAGCAGATGTTCCTGCGGATACATCTAAAAAAACAATTTTGTTTCGAGCGAACATTGGTGACTCCACCAACATTACTAACCAGGATGCCATTTACAACCGCCCGTTCATTAGTTTTGGAAGATCAAAAACAGCTATTGGCGGCTATATAGAAGGAAATACCAATTACTTTGCCGAAGACGGTGTTTCTGAAGGGTTTTCAATGGAGTTGCGCAGGTTCAATATTTTCCTGTATTCGTCTATAAGCCAGCGTATTCGATTTCTTTCAGAACTCGAATTCGAACACGGAACCGAAGAAATTGCTATTGAAACAGCTCAAATTGATTTTGAAGTCAACACGGCACTGAATTTCAGGGGAGGAATAATTCTTCCGCAAATCGGATTGGTAAACGCAAACCACGATTCCCCCAACTGGGAATTCATTGACCGCCCGCTTTCGTCCACTCAAATTATCCCGACTACTCTTTCGGAAGTCGGTTTCGGGCTACACGGCAAGTTCTTTTTCAGCGATAATATCGTTTCTTATAATGCTTATGTAGTAAACGGCCTGAGCGAAAACATCATCCTCAATGAAGAAGGTAAGACCTTTATACCGGCTGGGAAAAGCGAGGAGATGTTTGGCGAAGACAACAACGGAGAGCCGATGTACAATGCACGCGTGGCAATTACCAACAGGAAAGCGGGCGAAGTGGGTGTTTCTTACTACGGAGGTGTTTACAATAAATACCAAATTGAAGGTGAAGAAGTAGAAAAGAAGCAGCGGTTAGATATGTTTGCTGTAGATTTTTCTGCCCAACTTTACGAAGCCACTGTGCAGGGCGAATACGTGTTTGCTAAAATCGGTATTCCCGGTAATTTGGAAGAATTGTACGGAGGCCGGCAAAACGGAGGCTTTATTGAAATTATTTATCCTTTTTATGAAATGAAGGTTCTGAATTATGAAAATGCCAAGTTTCTCGCGAGTTTTCGTGCAGAAAATATTGACTATAATGAAGGGCGCTTTGCTGCTACCGCTCAAGAAATAGGCGATGAAGTGGTTGCATTGGTTGGCGGTTTGAGCTTTCGCCCTACTGCCTCTACCGTTTTCAAAGCCAACTACCGCTACCAGTGGAATTACGACTTCTTAGGCAACCCACCTTCCATCTTAGGCGGTTTTCAGGTTGGGTTTGCAACTTATTTTTAAATCCAAAATGCCTTCGGAATTTCCCGAAAGGGACTAAGGGAGACACACGCAAAAAGGAGGACTAATTAAGACGTTGGGATCAACGCAAAGTCCCTTACGGTTGTTGTTCCCTGCACTATTTCAAACGGCTTGATGGTTTGTTCTTCAAAACCTTGTGCAGATGCCGTAACGGTGTAGGTTCCACTCGGAATGGGAGACAATTCAAAGTTTCCGTTTATATCTGTTTGCTCTTCCTGATCCATCTCATTTATTTTTACCGTGCCCACCAGCCGGTTATTGCTTTTACCGAGGTTAATAATTTTACATTGTTGCTGTAGAAATGAGGTTCGGTGGTTCTAAATGCGATGGATACGTGAGTATAAAGTGTTGTCACGTGGCATTTGCTTTAGAACACTGATTTTCTTACTTTTAACCCGAAATGAAACGACAAGAGAAAGCATATTATCATAATTCATTCAGCACCGTAATTGAAAGTAAAAGTTATGACGTTCCGATTTATCGGTATATTCCTTTTGATTATCTACTCCATTTATTGAGAACTCATTACCTATGGGTCGGCCCAACGAAACTTTGGGATGATACATATGAGAATTTTTTGACCAAAGCAAAATTTCAGTGGGATTCTACCCCCATCTCATATCTTGGATTTCTTCCTGGGTTTTACGGGCAATGTTGGACTTTACAAAAGGAAACGGATGCTCTATGGAGAATATACTCGCATGACAAAAAAGGAGTAAGAATTAAGAGTAGAATTAACAAAGTACTTGGCGCAAGCATAAATGAAGCAAATTTGAAGCCTCTTTCAACACGAATAAGAATTATAGGGCAGATAAAATACTTAAGCAAAAACCAAATTAAAAAATGGATAGAAAAGCAAAATGAAAAAATAATAAATGATAAGACACTTGTGGAGTCACTTTTCATTAAGCGAAAAGAGTTTGTTCATGAAAAAGAAGTTAGATTAATCATCCATAAAAACATAGATGAGGAGGAAGAATCAAAAGGGATAGAGCATAATCATATTAAACTTGCCATTGAACCGAATGAATTAATTGAGGAGATAACGTTTGATCCTCGATTGAGGAATGAAGACTTTAAGACCTACAAACAAGTTGTGCAGAAAATGAATTACACTAATAAGATTACAAAATCTAAACTCTATGAATTTGAGCGACCAACTATTAAAAATAGCCAGCCACCAACAATGGGTATAGGTCATAGCCGCACAAAGCCAACACAAAAGCCAAGCTACGCCCCACCCGGAACGTTGCCACACATTTAAAAACGAAAAAAATGATATTAGTAGTAGACGAACAACTCAAAGACTTTGAGAAAGTAGACGAATCATCCTTCGTTGGACTCAATATCTGGGAAAGACAACACATCCAAGAATGGATTAGGCAAGCACCTGAAATACTTGGGGAAGAATTGTTGGTTGTCAGCATTGAATTTGACAGGTTCAGCAATTCAAAGGATAGGTTAGATGTGCTTGCCATTGACCGACAAGGTAACTTGGTTGTCGTAGAACTCAAACGAGACCCTTTTGCTGGTTATGCAGACCTTCAATCTATTCGCTATGCCGCAATGGTATCATCAATGACAATAGAGAAACTACTTCCGTACTATGTTGCTTATCAAAAGAATTATCTCGGAGAAAAGAATCTCTCTAAAGAGAACTCAATGATTAATATCCAAGAGTTTGTTACTAATGACGACTTTGATGAGCTATCAAATAGTCCGAGAATAATTCTCTGCTCAGAGGATTTTTCACAGGAGATTACGACAACTGTTCTTTGGCTTAATCAAAACGGACTGGACATTTCATGCGTTAAAATCACACCGCACAAATTGGGAGACAAGATTGCTATTGTTCCCAACAAAATCATTCCCCTGCAAGAAGCAAAGCAATATTTAATAGATATTCAGAAAAAAGAGGAAAAGGAAAAAGGCGCAAAAAGGAATAGACCAAGGACAATGAGAATTCTCATTGAAAATAAACTGCTTAATTCGGGAGATACAATCTATTTAAAAAACGCTCTGCCAAACCACTTGACATTTGAAAAAGATAACACAAAATTTAGTGCAATAATTACTGGGAAGTTAGGACAAAGCAATTCAATTAAATGGGACAATGACGACCAAGAATATGCAATATCCGCTTTGACTTGGCAACTTTTCAAAGACACTCATCCTGACAAAAAAGACCCTGGTGGAGTTAATGGAAATTGGCATTGGGTCAATGCAAAAGGCAAGAATCTTTGGGAAATTGCAGAGGACTTTTGGACCAAAAACGAACAGAATTAAAAAAGAAAAACGTGTGGCAACAAAGTGAATAAAATATAGGGCTGACAAGAGTTATAGAGAGTTTTGTGCTTTCCTACTCGTTGACAATGACGCAGTTCTAAAGCCCTACATTTCATACACAAACCGTTGCCACCCATGCCCCTCGCCTGAAGGCTCGGGTACGGAAAGGCTCAACTTTGCAATAAAAGCAAAGTACTTCGGCCTTCCCTCATCGGGGTGGTAATGGTCCATGATTCAAGTTCATTCGTTCAAAAAAATCCAACTGTTTATATTAATTTAGCAAATAAATAAAGCAAAAGCACGGGTGGCAACAACGTGTAAAACGAATGAACTGGAAAGGCTCTGATGAGTCAACAAAAAATCAAGCAAGTTGGTCTTTTGTCGATTCACTCGCCTTACACATGGACCATTGGCGTGCATTAAAGAAATGACAGACATTGACACCCATAAAGTCGCTTTGAAGTTCTTCGACTTCGACTGCTCGCCAGACGAGTTGACAAAAGAATTTGGACTTGAGCCGACCGAGACAGCATTAAAGGGACAGGAATATCACGTAGGACCTGAACACCGGAGACTTAAAAAGACCTGGCCTTGGAATTTCTGGATGCACCAAGTAATCATTGTAAAAAATAGACATTGGATTGGCGACCAAATTGACGACTTTTTAGACAATATCATAAAACCCAGACAGGGCAAGATCAAAAAAATAATATCAACCTGCGAGTCAGAATTTTCGATTGTGCAATATATCTATGAAGGTTGTAATCCCGGACTGCATTTTGACAACGACAGACTTAAAATCATTACAGACATCGGAGCAGAAATTGACGTTGACATTTACGTATTCGGTAATGGACAAGAGGACGAAAAAGAAAATAAATAACGTGCCCCAACAATAAATAAAAGGCATTAAAACGCCTTTTATTCAGGCTGTTATGTAGCATAAAATAGAAATCCCTATTAAATGACCAGGAAGACAAAAGTTTTTATTGCTCACTCATCTCTTGATAAAGATTTTGTAGATGAACTGGCTATGAATTTGAAAAGAAATAATATTGATGTGTGGTATGACAAATGGAGCATGCGTATTGGAGACTCGCTAAGAACGAAAATTAGCGAAGGAATTCTTGGCAGCAATTATTTAATAGTAGTTCTTAGTCCAAATTCAGCGTCTTCAAAATGGGTATCTGAAGAACTCAACGCAGCCTTTGCAATTTCTATGGAATCACAATCAGTTTTTATTCTTCCTGTTCTTCTTAAAGGGAAAACCTCAATACTTCCTCTCTTTCTTCGGGATA